>JAJZXT010000027.1 GCA_021806355.1 Thermoplasmata archaeon | reverse complement strand
GGCAGGAAGCCCACGTTCTTTAGACGTGGGAGGATGTCACTTATAGATAACGCCGGTTTCAACGTCTATGCTCACGCTTTCACCGTTTTTTACCTTTCTAAAAAATACGGTTCCTCCAACAAAAGTCATGTTCAGCGATTTCAATCTATCAATATCCTCCCTTCTGAACTGTTTCTCGAATATGACACCCTTTTTCCCTTTCAACATGTCAATATCAGGGCTATCCGTGGCAATGATGATTTCCCCGGAATAATCGGGAGCCCTTGTCATTGTTCCGTTTATGTCTGTGCCGGTTGCAAACCCTCTGCCAATCACGTCTCCTACAGTTACAACTTTTACTTCTGTCGTTCCACCAAAAACCATTTCTGGAATTCCTGACGTGACCACAATTCTCTCTCCTGGTTTTATCATACCTTTTTCCCTGATAAATGAAATGATCTCGTTCAGGTTCACGCTATCTGATATTTCTGAATCCAGGATTATGGGCGTTACTCCCCTTAAAAGAGTTGTAAAACCGGCTATGACCCTCTCCTTCACAACTGCAATGATCTTCATGGATGGCCTGACTGCAGAAACCATTCTTGCTGTGTTTCCAGTTCTTGTCAAGACAACAATTGCATCCGATTCAACCTCATCCGATATTACCCTGGTTGCCTTTGAGATTGAGAATGTCACACGATTTCCAAGATAATCCTCCGGACCGGGGAAGTGTACTACTATGCCTTCAACGTATGAGGCTATTCGCACCAGTGTTTTTACCGCTTCTTCAGGATACTTGCCTATTGCGGTTTCTTCTGACAGCATTAGCGAATCCGCATTGTCGAGGATTGCATTTGTAATATCAGACACTTCAGCCCTTGTCGGTGATTCTGAGTTAACCATTGATTCCAGTATCTGGGTTGCAACAATTGTTGGAACGCCACGCCTATGGGCAGCCCTGATAATTTCCTTCTGTGCCATGCCTACTTCACTCAGCGGAACCTCAACACCGAGATCACCTCTTGCAACCATTATGACATCTGATACGGAAACTATCTCAGAAATATTATCAAGAGCCTTCCTGGTCTCAATCTTTGCTATGACTTTCATCTGCCCCTTCATGCTCATTATAATGTCGTGAAGCTCGTTGATCTGGGCTGAGGTTTGGACAAATGACATTGCGCAATATTCCACGGCATTGTCAATGCCAGCCTGAAGAAATTGCCTATCCCTTTCAGTGATCGAAGCCAGTGGAACGTATCTCCCGGGAATATTCAGGCGTCCCATGTTTTTGATTACCCCATCTGTCTTTGCAGTTACCTTGAGTGAATTTCCCGTCCTGGTCTTAACTTCAAGACTCACCCTTCCATCCATTGCAACAATTATATCACCAGAATTGGCGGCATCAATTGCTTTCCCAACATTGAATGCCAGTCTCGAATTCTTAAATGAACTATCTGTAATGGTATATTCCATTCCTTCCTTGATCTCTACATCCCCATCCTTAGTGAGAATTCGCAACTCCTCCCCCTTCAGGTCAATCATTATGGAGACAACCTTACCGGTTTCCTTCTCTATCTTCTTTCGCATTCCTGCAATGAGGGCAACGCTTTCTATTGAGGCATGTGCGGTGTTTATTCTTATGCAATCCATTCCTGAGATTGCGATCTTCTTAAGAGTATTATAATCCTGAATTGAAGGACCGATTGTTGCAATTATTTTAGTGAGAGGCATACTACTAAATTGCTTATGCCCTAAAAATAATTATGCGCTCATAATACAACCCTTGGCATTCAAAAGTTCGATTAAAACTGTGATCAAGACATTAATCGCGCGCAGCACGACCTGAGTCAGATTATGAATGCTTTATTGAATTGCGTTCCACCAGCTTTGCAAGATCCTGCTTGTTGAGTATCTTGTTTCCGGATTGAATCCTCCCAAGCAAGAAAGTCATATTAAAAAAAATCCATCCTGCACTAAATATCATGATTATGCGAAGCCAGAATTTCAGGCCAGGTGTAACAATGGCAGTTATGGCTACAACTGCAATTAAACCAAACTTTAAAATCCTCCTTGCCTCCTTTGCCTCGTTGAACTTACTCATGATTATCCATTTAGCTCCTGTAATAATGCATGTTTAATTTACTTAAAAAAATTATCGCTTAATTATAAACCCTTACGTTTTTGTTTTGTATTTATCATTTCTTATTTGAAGTCGATCAGGCCACATTTTTACCTGAAATAAGATATTGGAGGGTATATGCTATGGTAATTTTCTTCTATTTTTCCATGTTTATAATCCTGTCTTCCTTGCGCATGAAAGAGGGCATTATAAGCGAAATAATTATGGTGCCAAAGATGGCAATTGAATATATATCACGCCCTATCAAGCCCTCCGATAGTGCAAAGGTTGCAATGACCACTCCTACTGCACCCCTACCTCCGAATAATGCCATGCTTGTTCTTGCCTTTAGATCTGTCAGGAATATTTTACTGGTCAGGTAATTCAAGAAGCCTCCTACAAGGATAGATATTAGAACCAACCCAATTATGAGGCCATAATATTGTGCGGGGGGGAAAACTACACCCAAGCCTGCAATGGTGAAGAATATCGGTATAAAGAAACTGTCATCGATCCTTGTAAGTGTTCTCTTGATGATGCCGATGAGATCTTCACCGATCACCACATCATTGATTATCATCCCCGAAAATAGTGCTCCCAGGATGAACGTGAAGCCCAGTGCTTCAAAAATTCTTGAAATGAAAAGGCCCCATACTATTATTGAAGCAAAGATCAATTGTTCGCCCCTTTCCTTGGCTCTCAGGGATTCAAAGAAAGCCTTGGATCTCTCTGCATTCTTTCTCATAAACAAGTCAAGTAACAGAAGGAGAATTATGAAAATCAAAATTGCTGCCAGTTTATAGTAAATCTCTGCTGTATTTATGAGCGATGATAGTATTAAAAAAGCCAAAACGTCAGAGATTACAACGCTTGAAAGAATCCTTGCGCCCCCCTCTTTGGAAAGCAGGTTATACCTGAGCAGGAGGACCGAAATAATGGATATCGATGGAATAGATACGGATAATGACAGGATTATTGCCACAAGTATGGGAATGTTGTAAACAAATACTGCAAATGAAATCATTAGAATGAAGGGGATCGCGAAACTGCTTGAAGTCAGTGCCATCGATGACTTCAGGTTCCTTGTCAAAAGTTCGGTAGAAACTTCAACACCAATCAGCAGGACTATAAAAAAGAGAGAAATATCTGAAAGCCCGTATAAAACTGCATCAGGAGTTATGAAATTTAGGACAGCAGGACCAAGAACAATTCCTACGATCATGGCTGCAACTACATTTGGGAATCCTTTCGATTCCATAATCTCCCCAATGATAAGTGAGACTGCCAGGATTATCAGTACGGTTGTTATGATGTCCATTTTCATTGATGCAATGGGTTTTTAGTCTTAATTGTTTGCTTGAAATGAGGGGGGCAATATATAGAATAGTGAAAATTTCATTCTCCATGAATTGAATGCTGAAACATGGAATTTCTATGCTTTTGTGTTCACTTATTCCCTATGGAGCTAATCATGATGTCACTCAGTTTTGATATTGAGAGCAAGCATAACTTCACCACGATAGATTTCGTTCCCATCGGGCCGGTTCCTGAACTGCCCATTTTCAGATATTGCTATCACCCTCCTGCCTGAGGATTCTATTGATCTGTATATTTCCTCAAAAGTGCTTCCGCTCTTGTCAACACTCAATTCCTCAATCTCGATCTTGCCCCTGGGTTCCAACAGCTTCTGGATGAATTTTCCAACATTGCCTTCGTTGATAGATTTTATTATGAGATATGAGGAAAGCTTGCCTCTCACTATAATTTCGTTGATGCCAGCCGCCTTGGCATGGGAACTGTTCTTTTCGTTCAGTAATTCAATTATGATGAAAACATTAGGATTAAGCCTCCTAACATTCATTGCAGATAGTATTGATTCCGCATCGACTGCGTTCGAATTCTTTCCGCCGGATTTTTCATCCGGGAAAATTACAATTTTTGTGGCCTTTTCAATGCCTGCCTTCAAAAGATCACTTTCCTCAAGTGCAGATCCATTGACGAAATCAAGCTTATCATTTTCCAGTGAAGGTTTTGTGCTTCCCAGATAAACCAGTGAATCCTTTTCCTTCAATAACGATTCTATAACATCCGTTCCATTGCTTCCATAATTGCACACTATGATGTGGTTCTTCATACGAGTCATCCTCCCTCCTATCCTTTTTAGAATTGCAGCATCCAGAATCTCGGCAGCTATGGAAACCAAAAGAAAACTGAAACTGCCTATGCCAAAGATCATAACGATCATTGCATTTGTTTTTCCGTAAAAACCGACTATTGTTACGTCCCCATATCCTACGGTGGTTACGGTTTGCATGGTCCACCACAGGCTTTCAAATATTGAGTGAATGCCTGAATTTGCTATGGGATTCTCAATAAAGAATTCAGACAGTGTTGAATAGATTATGATCAATATTGAAAGCAGTGCGGCTCTCCAAATGTTATCTTTCAGTAGTTTCTTGAAATTATCAAGCAGGGCCGAAACAGATACCATTGCTCCATTATATCTCTTGCAAAGATTAATCTTTTGAAATCCTTCGATGGGAAATCTATTTCATGGATAGCGATGCCGCAATTATTATTGGATCCCAAACGGGGCCGAATGGAGGAGTATATCCAAAATCGGTATAGAAGAGGTCTTCCACTGTAAGGCCAGCCTGTATTGCCGATGCAACTGCGTTCAGGCGCCATGCCCCTCCATCCTTTGATATAATCTGGCTTCCGAGCAATTTTCCGCTCTTTACATCATATATGATCTCAACCCATATCTCAGAACCTCCTTCATAATAGGCTGCCCTGCTTCTGGCCTTTACTGTCGTTCTTTTCGCGTTGAAACTTGCTTTTATGGATTCATCCAGTGCCAGCCCAGCAAACCCTACTTCATAGTCAAAAATCTTGACAAGTGTTGTTCCTATGGATCCCGGGAAAATCATTCTTTCTCCTGCGGCATTTGATCCAGCAACACGACCCATTTTATTTGAAACCTGTGCGAGAGGATTCCATGATTCCTTTCCCGTAACGATATTCCTTGAGGTTGCACAATCCCCTGCTGCATAAATATCAGGGAAATTTGTTTGCATCAGTTCATTGGTTCGTATGAGGCCTGTTGATGTCGTTTCTATTGAGGAGCCTTTCAAGAATGAGGTATTTGGGACAATTCCAGTGGCAAAAATTACAATGCCGGATTCATGCGTTCCCTTTGATGTTTTAACCGTGAAATTGGAATTGGTCTTTTCTATCGCCAATATTTCTGACTCCAGCTCAACCTCAATTTCATTCCTGAAGTCTTCAAGAAATTGCCTTGATATTTCCCTGCTTATCCTTGGAAACAGATCTGAATGGTGAGAAATCAGTCTTGTCCCATAGCCACCCTCCTTCAGGGTGGATGCAAGCTCCATCCCAAGCACGCCATCTCCAATGATGGTCACTTTCATTCCAGGTTTCAGTTTCTTCCTGATGTCAATCCCGCTATCCAGAGTTCTTATTGCCAGCGCCCCTGAATCCTTGAATTTCTGTGGGACCTTTGGGCTAGCACCTGTGCATATGATTAGACGATCGTAAGATTCAGATGTGCCGTTGTCAAAGAAGATTTCTTTCTTTTCCGGATTTATGGATGAAACACTGGTGTTGGTTCTGACAATTATTCCTCTTTTTTCCGTGAATTCAGTAATGGGATAATGTATAAGTTTTCCGTAATCATCTATTTTCCCCCCAAGAAAATAAGGTATTCCGCATTCTGCATATGAGACAAAACCTCCCGAGTCATATACAATGACTTCTGAATCTGCATTTATCCTCTTTGCCTTTGATGCCGCTGACATTCCTGCTGCACCGCCTCCGATGATTACGATTCGCATAAATTACAATGAGACATTAGTAAATATTCTTATCCAATTTTGTAGGTACAGTACAAGATGATTAAGGCAATAATTTTCGACTGCGATGGAACCCTCGTGGATAGTGAGACTCTATCCGCAATCGCGACGGACCATGCCTTCAAGAGCATATTGAAAAAGCCCTTAACAGAGGAGGAAAGCAACGGCCTGCTTGGCAGACCAGCAAACAGGGTGCTGAAGGAATGGTTCCCAAACAGTGGAAAGGATATATTTGAGGAGGCGTCTGCTTATTTCAGGGAGAGAATGAAAGAAATAAAACCGTATGATGATATTGAAAAATTGCTGAATATTCTTCACAAGGATTTCAGGTTCGCAGTTGTTTCATCAAGCAGCAGGTTCATTGTGCAGGAAATGCTTGATATTACTGGACTTAACAGGTATTTTGAGTTAGTTATTGGCCATGAAGATACGGAAAAGCATAAACCGGATCCAGAGCCCCTTATGGAATGCATAAAAAGGCTTGGACTGGCTGAAAGTGAATGTATTTATGTCGGGGATCAGCCTTATGACATTATGGCTGCTAGAAGTGCAGGGATTGTTGTATTAGGAACAACCTGGGGTTCTGGAAATTCAAGAGTTCTGAGGGAGTATAAACCTCATGCTATTCTGGAAAAACCACTCGATATACTGTCTCTTAAATTTGATCGCCTGATCTAATTTTTGTTTTCAAGAAATTTCAATATGAGAATCGGCTAAAGGCGTAATTCACGCTTCCTTTTTTTTAGGTACGCACTACCACTCCTCATTTGCAACATTTAAAGCCCGGGTAAGTAGACCGGAGGAATTTCACCCCCAGCCCCTCTCAGAACCGGACGTGCGCCTCTCGACGCATCCGGCTCCCATCATCCCAGCCAGAATGGCTTTGTTGTGTTAA
>JAJZXT010000034.1 GCA_021806355.1 Thermoplasmata archaeon | reverse complement strand
GAATTACCAGAAGTTAGAGTGTATTTGGTGGTTTTATTCAATTTTCCATTCTTCAATGCTGAAATAAATCTTTCATAAACCTTATGATTTTGAATCGCAAATCTCTCTTTCTCCATTTTGGTTATTTGTTTTAAGAGTATTACTGCGGAAGGATTCTCCTCAAGGAATGTGGACAGCAGCTTTTTGATATGGCTCTTCTGTGGCATGTGCAATTTTGATATGTGACCGCCAATGTAAGGATTTGCATTTTCCTTGTTGATGTACCATGTCATGAACGCATTTGAAAGCTGTTCTGTTGCGTTTACAGGATTCTGGATAAAGTATCTGTTATATTCCGCCTGTTGTTTGGCATTAACTGGCCTCTGGTTAAAGTGCTTGCCATATTCCACTTGTTGTTTAACACTTATAGCATTGCTATTCTGAGAATGTGCCACTACCGAAGGCTGCATGGACATTCCCAAAAACAGGATCACTATCAAAACCGCTGTTATTCCGATCAATTTGTTTGTTGTTTTCACTTTTCCGGAAGCTTCTCTTCCTATATATATTTAGCATGATACATATTAGCACACTATACTTGTTGCATATTTGCGCTGATATATTGGTTGTGTGAAGTGATGACCTTACATCAGGATGGGATTCGGTCCTACATCTTCTGTCATTCTTCATTTGGAGAGACATCCGTTTCAAAATTTGGGTTTATTCCACTTCTTGCAATCAAGCAAGAGCACCGACCGTTTGCAGGTTTCGCTCTTGATCTCTTCCTGTTTTCCTTCCCAATGAGACAGCAAATTCTTAACTATTCATTCATGATTATAAGCCATAGATGAAAGCCAGCGAAATTTCAATTTTTGATTCCGTACCAGATTTCACGGATTTTGATCTCTATCCGCATCAGGCGGAAGCAATCAAGATCATTTCCTCCGGATCGAGCGTAATGGTCTCCGTTCCAACCGCATCCGGAAAATCACTCGTTGCATACTATGCCATTCACAGGGCAATCAAGAATGGATCGAAGGCCATATACATTGCACCATTGAAAGCATTGGCTAAAGAAAAGTTTGATGAGCTGAGGGAACTATTTGGCAGAGATTACCGAATTGGCTTGAGCCTTGGTGATTACGACTCTGGCCCGGAAATACTGAAAGGGTATGATATTATCGTCTGCACATCTGAAAAGGCTGACTCATTTGTACACCATGATCCTGATTTCCTTATGGACATAGGAACAATGGTGGTAGATGAGATACACAATCTTGGGGATTCAACGAGAGGCCCCACACTGGAAATGATCATAACTGCGGCAAGAACAGTGAACCCTGCAATCCAGATTGTGGCACTTTCAGCAACGGTGAGCAATTATGAGGAACTGGGGGAATGGATGGGCGCAAAGGTTATTTATAGTGATTTCAGGCCAGTGCCACTTAAGAAGTTCATAATGCACAAGGGGAGAATCTTCCCTGAAGATGACGAGGAAGAACCCAGAGACGGAGAGATGGCAGATGTTATCATAGATAGCATAAAGTCAGGAGGGCAGGTTCTCCTTTTTTTGAACACCAGGAAGAGGGCAGAAAAATTCGCGGAAGAACTGTCAGAAAATTTATCGGATTATCTCCCAATGCCTGATATAGATCTCGGAGAGAACGATTCAGACCGCTACTATGACAAACTGAAGATTACCATGAAACGTGGCGTTGCATTCCATCACGCAGGACTTTCATATAAATTGAGGGAAGCAGTGGAATCCTCATTCAAGGAGGGAAAATTGAAGCTTATTACCGCTACCCCAACGCTGGCTGCTGGAATAAACCTCCCCGCCAGAACAGTAATTGTCAGGGATCTTACAAGATTCTCGGATGGTTATTCATCTTATATCTCCACCATGGAGGTTGAGCAGATGATGGGAAGGGCGGGCAGGCCAAAGTATGACAGGGAAGGCTTTGCCTATGTGTACTGTTCCACAAAAACTGCCTTTGAGAAGGGTTATGAATATTTCAGGGGAGAGTTGGAGCCTATAAGATCATCCATGGGGCAGGAAAAACTCATGAGGTTTAACATTCTTGCCATAATAACCACCGGACTGGCGTCTGATCTGCAAGGCGTCATAGGATTTCTCGATTCAACCCTGTTTGGAAAGCAGAATGAGACGCTTGACGTTGAATCTGCAGTATCCGGAGTACTTCAATTTCTCCAGAAGAACGACTTCGTAAAGGAAACAAAGGGGAAATATTCGCCAACATCATTTGGCCAGCTTGTATGCAACCTTTATATTGATCCGGAAAGTGCCATTACACTAAGGAGCCTCCTGGATAAGGATTATTCTGCAGAGAGGTCAATATTGAGTATTTGCATGACACCCGATATGACAGGTTTCTATGTTTCCCAGAATGATATCATGGAGGTAACGGCATTCCTTGAATCCATGGACATACAGCGTTATGATGAGGAAACGATGAAAGCCGCAAAAACTGCAATGGTGATCATAGATTGGATAAATGAAGTTCCGATACTGGAGATAAGCCAGAAATATGACATTGGTGCGGGTGATCTTGAAGGCAAGATTTCATCTGCGGATTGGCTCTCTTTTGCCCTTTCAAGGCTTTCCCAGAAGTTCAAGCGGGATATGATGCACGACTTTGAGGTGCTGAATTTAAGGATCAAGGAAGGCATTGGATCTGATATCATACCATTAGTGGCCATTCCCGGGATAGGAAGGGTAAGGGCAAGAAGGTTGTATAACAGTGGCTTGAAGAGCCTTGCCGAAATATCGCAGGCATCTGCCTCAAGAATTTCTTCTATTCCGGGCTTTTCCACAAAACTTGCTGAATCAACCATAAGTGGTGCCAGGAGGCTGATTAAATCTGGACTCGCCTAAGAATTTTGCAAAGATCAAGAAAAAGGATGCCCAGACATTCATGGCAAGCATATCCGGAAAAAATGTCCTGGATAATAATTACAGGATAGTGCATGATGAGGATTATGTGTATTTCCCGCTGATCGAAGGTACAGAAATAAACGACGAAACGGTTTCGATGGTACCGGAAGAGAACAGGAGAAAACCTTCCCCAAAGGGGCATTCTGGGGCATTCGATGTAATAGGGGATATTGCCATAATAAGGGAAAGAAAGGACGGAAACACTCAAAAAATTGTGGAATTCATTGCCAATACGATAAAGCATATAAGAACCATATATCTTGATCATGGAGTTACGGGAGAATTCAGGCTGAGAGACCTTGAATTCCTGCATGGAGACGATAATCCTGAAACAATTCACAGGGAAAATGGGATATCCCTGTGGATGAATGTGAAGAAAGCATATTTTTCGCCACGCCTCGCAACGGAACGGATGATAATATCATCAAGGGTGAAGGAAAATGAGAAAATCCTTGACATGTTCTCAGGCGTCGGATCATTTACCATCACCATCATGAAAAACAGAAACGTGGATGTGGTTGCGCTGGATATCAACCCGGAGGCAATAAAAGCGCTGGAAAAGAATTACATTATCAACAAGATCAATGGAAAACTTTCTGCAAGGATCTGTGATTCATGGTCTGAAATTAAGAATATCAGAGGAATGGACAGAATAATCATGAATAACCCAACTTCCAGGAAGATTGATTTTGATTCAATCCGGAATGCCCTGAAAAAAAATGGTTTAGTGAACTTTTATGAGATAAATGATGTTGAGGGAATAGCTGAAAGAATGAGTGCGTTCACAAATGAGGGTTTTATGCCGATTGACAAGAGGATAGTCCATGGATATTCCAAGACCTCATCAATGGTGGCGATGGAATTCAGGAGGGTTGAAGAATGAGCATTTCCAAAAGAATAGGAGACGCCACCGGTGAATTTTACGAGAAGGTCCTGCTCAACCAGATCAGGGAGAATGGGGCAGTGCCAAACCATATCGGCATAATTACTGATGGGAACAGGAGGTATGCCAAGAGTATGGGCATCTCTGCAAATGAAGGTCATGTAAAGGGAAAGGAGAAACTGGAAGAGGTTCTTGAATGGTGCATGGAGATCGGGACAAGGGCTGTAACAATATATGGATTCTCGACAGAAAATTTCACGAGGAATCCGGAGGAGGTTGAATTCCTGCTCCACCTCATCAACGATTCCCTTCTGTCGCTCATGAAGGATGAAAGGGTATCAAGGGATAAAATAAGGGTGAAGGTTATTGGGGAACTGAAGCTGCTCCCTGATTTCCTGAGGGAAACTATCGAGAAAGTCCAGAAGGGAACAGAGAGCTATGATGATTTCCGCCTCAATCTTGCCATAGGTTATGGCGGAAGGGAAGAGATAATCAATGCCGTAAGGAAGATTGCGGAGAATGTGAAAGATGGCAAGATATCTGTTGAAGACATAAACGAGAAACTATTCAGCAGCTATCTCTATGATTCAACTATCCCGGATCCTGACCTGATTTTCAGGACAAGCGGGGAGGAACGAATCTCAAATTTTCTATTATGGCAGAGTGCATATTCGGAACTTTATTTTTCAGATATCAACTGGCCCGACCTGAGGAAGGTTGATTTCCTGAGGGCAGTATACACCTACCAGGGAAGAAAAAGAAGGTTTGGGACATAGATGTGGATAGGCGTTGATGATACTGATTCCTCTACAGAAATGTGCACGACATACATAGGCATCAGAATTGCAGCCACGGCAAGCGATATGATTATCGGATACCCAAGGCTCGTCAGGCTGAATCCAAACATTCCGTATAAAACAAGGGGAAATGGCGCAATTTCCTTTCATCTGGGTGAAGAAGGCAATAAGAGGATAAAGATAGGGCATTACGCCGGAAAAGATATTTATTCCAATGGAGAAGAACATCCACTTCCCTCATCGGAGGAAATCAAGAAAACGGTTATCAGCATTGTGGAAGAGCTTTATGTTCACGGTGAACCAAATACCAATCCAGGGATTGTTTTTCTGAAAGAAAGACCCAACCCGGAATTTTATTTGAGATGCCTGAGAGAGGATGTGCCTATAGATGATGCGAAGGCAGCCATTGATAAAATTGGGGGTGAATATGTTCAGATAAATATAGGGAGAGGAATAATTGGAGCTGCAGCCTCCATCGCATGGGAACCGGGACTTCATACCTTTGAGCTTATTTGCTATAGAGGAAGCATCCATGTGAACCTTTCCAGGGCTGAAAAACTGGAGGCTGCGAAACTGTGCGATGCCTATGTTGGAACATTCAACAACATGGATATGGAGAACAATACACCAAGCATATTTCCAAGGGAGAGAACACCTGTCCTCTTTGGCATCAGGGCAACCAACCCGGAAATACTGCTCACCATTTTCAATGATTTACGGATCAGATTCAACCAGATCCCTGAAGATTTCCTGATCTATGAGACAAACCAGGGCACTGATGACCACATAAGAGCAGGAAACGGTTTCAGGATCGATGGTGCCGGAATAGCCGTTGAAGGAAGGATTATGGGAAGGCCAAGAAGAATGAGGGGCGGTCATCTCACTGGAGAACTGGCTTCCGGGAATGATACGATAACCTTTCTGGTATTTGAACCGTCAAAGAAATTCAGGAATGTGTTTGAAAATCTCAATGAAGGTGACAAAATCAGATTGCTTGGATCCGTTTCAAGGGGCAACGTGAAGGTTGAGAAGCTGGAGATCCTCTCACTTTCACATATTTATAGGAGGATTCCCCCCGTCTGTGATGTGTGCCATGTAAAGGGAACCAACAGGGGATCGGGAAATTATCTTTGCAGCGAATGCGGCAAAATACTTCTTCCTGAATATGAAAAGGTAACGAGAAACATAAAAGAGGGCAGGTTTCAGCCCCCAGTTTCCGCAAGGAGGCATCTCTCTATGCCATGGGAAATATCAGGAACCATGGAGGAAGTTAAATGATATGCATATCCGGGGTTCCCGGTTCAGGAAAGACATTCTTATCTGGAAAGCTTTCTGAGATGGGGTTCCAAGTTGAAGACCTGAATAAACTTGCGAGGGAAAATGGATGCATGGAGGGGGATGAGGTTGATGTTGATTGCCTTTCAAGAGTCGTTTCAGCAATGCATCCTGATATTGTTGAGGCACACTATTCCCACCTTTTGCCATGCACTGCTGCCATAATAACAGAGGCATCTTTCGACATTCTGCACCAAAGATTGCGGGAAAGAGGATACCCTGGTTCAAAGATAGAGCAGAACCTTGATGCTGCGATGTCAAACACCATATTTTATGAGGCTCTCGATAGGCTCCCATTAACAAGAATTATGAGAGTTAACACCACAAATGGCATAGACGAAGAAAAATTGAATACGATATTACTATTCATTAAGAAATATACATTGTGATTAACATGGTTTTAGATAGTTTAAGGCCAAGAATGTCAGGTTTTCTGGAATTCATCGGAAAGCCGTTCCTCAGGATCCCCCCAAACACCATATCCGTTATTTCGTTCTTATTCGCGATAATCTCCGGGGTGTTGATATATGAAGGTGGTTTTTTCCTTATCTTTGCGTTCCTGGGGATACTCCTCTCATCCCTTTTTGATGCCATGGATGGATTCGTTGCAAGGAAGACAGGCAAGGCTTCAAAGGCCGGAGACTTCCTTGACCATACGCTTGACAGGCTATCGGACATTGCCATTCTTGCCGGGTTCTCCTTCTCGCCGCACGGCTCGATTTATCTTGGATTCTTCGCCATAACCGGAGTCCTCATGACAAGCTACATGGGAACACAGGCACAGTCTGTGGGTCTAAAAAGGAATTATAGTGGCGTTCTCGGAAGGGCTGACAGGCTCCTCTACATAATGATATTCATAATTGTGCAGATAATATATCCCTTTGATTTCTCATATTATCTGGCGTTCACACCCTTCACCATACTATTGT
>JAJZXT010000064.1 GCA_021806355.1 Thermoplasmata archaeon | reverse complement strand
CCAGCGGACAGATCAATATCCTGCGAGAAATAGTAACCTTTTCGCTCGCTTTCATCCCCTATCTTGCGAAAGGGGAATTCCCGCTCGCAAATGTTAAACGATTCCGGAGATAGAAATTTCTTATCGTCATTATTAAGAATCGTTAGAGAAAAGAATCCTATTGGTAAATGTGAAAAAAGGGGGTTTGGAATAAATGTATAATTTATCGGTTTTATTTCTTGTTTAATTTTCTCATTATTTCCGTGATTATCAGCGCAAGTACCACAAGTCCAATTCCTGCAAATGCACCATAGAAGTAATAAACTACGCCGGGTATTTTGGTGAAAGTTATGGTTTGGTTTAACTGTTCAAAATAGATGGTAACATTTCCGGTCAACTGAGAGGTCTGGTATCCCGATGGAACCATAGTTATATTGAATGATTCAGTTCCGGTGGGGGCAAGTATGGCGATTGTGCTGGATGATGAATTGACAAATGTGCTTCCAAGTTGGATACCCCATTCAGTTGAAGCAGGCAGCCCTGCTTCCTTGAATATCACGTAATATTCTGTTATGTTGGCGAAGGTATAGGCATCCGAATAGGATGTATTTCCCATAGACCCTCCGAATAGAATTAATGTTGAATTTGCCTCATATCTTGCCATGGATTGTCCATAATATGCAGGCGCTTGAGAACCTCTGGTTTGAACCTGTGACCATGTAGAAGTTGATGAGCTGTAAGCCCAGGTGTTATCTACAGGTCCGGTTGAACTGACTCCACCAAAGAGGATTGTTTCATTATCATAAAGGTAGAATTTCATCTGGCTGAAGGCTCTGGCACCAGGAGAATTAATGGTTTTTTGGAGTTTCCACGACATTGATTGATTCATGATCCAGGTTGAACTCTGATAGCCTCTGGAGTTGAATCCACCAAAAATTATTGGGAAACCTGATGAAGTTGAAGCCATGGAAGCGCCTTCCATAGACGGTATGTTCTTTGTCTCTGATGTAATATTTATCCAGCCACCATTAAATTCCCATGTTGAGTTCAGGTAGCCATTAGGGCCAATCCCGCCGTAAAGCACTATGGCATTCAGTGCAGGTGAATAGCTCATTGAAGCAAAAGCTCTCGCAGAAGGATGTGCTTGGAAATTCAAGGGTGACCATTTTGTTCCTGTAAATATCCAGGTATTATTAAAGTAAGATGTGCCATTCATCCCGCCAAATAATAAAATATAGCCCGACGGGTCATATTGCATTGCTCCTCCAATCATTCCGGGCGGAGAATTAGCGCCTGTAAGATTGATCCAGCTGCCAGAGTAATACTGCCATGTTTGGTTGAGATACGAAACGTTTGGCCCAGAGAATGTTTCTCCACCGAACATAATAACTCCAGTCGTCGTTGATCCATACGCCATGCTTGCATTGGATCTTGGCCCGGGTCCTGTAGCCGCTATCTGGGACCACTGGTTCTCGCTCACAGGGGTGCAATAATTACTGGATGGCGATGCATTAGGTTCATAGCTTAAAGGATGCTTCTGATTTATTGTGCCTATGCCGATTCCAAACATTGAAACTATTAATATTGCCATAATTGATATAACAACAAGTCTAATGGAGAGGGGTTTTCGTATAATTTCCCTAATTGACATTAACCACAGATTCAACAGTCATTTATAAATTTTTTAGAGGTTTTTATTCAATGAACTTGTATTGAATCTGGATTATTTTTTGTGATTCCCGAACTTTTTCTCCAGAATGTTTTTGGTTTGATTACGTTCCTTAGATTTTCTGCCCGATCTTTGAAAGTTTGTATGTCTTCCAGAATATTTACAATGTCATCCTTAAGCTCCCTCGATCTCTTATACCCAAGTGATTTCAGCTTGGAATGTTCTGGATTGTAATAATGCTCTTCCTTCTCCACCCTGGGATTCTCCACATGCTCTATTTTACAATTTTTTCCCAGTATTGCATTTGCTGTTCTTGCAGTTATTTCAGCGAGTTCGTTAACTGAGTAATGCTCATCAAATTGGTTATACACCCGGTATTCTCCCGGACTTGGAGGTTTCTCCAATCCGATTGTTAGGCAATTTATGCTGTCCTCTAACGAGAGGAAACCTCTTCTTTGCATTCCTTTGCCATATGGCGTGATGGGTTCATCAATGACTGCCTGGGTGCAAAATCTATTAAGAGCGGTGCCCCAAACTTCATCAACATCAAATCTGGTATAAAGCTTTGTTTCATGGATTTCCTTTATTCTTGTTCCGTAAACTACCCCCTGCATCACATCGGTAATTCTCAGGTTCCAGAGCTTGTTTGCAAACATCAGGTTGTTGGTATCGTGGACCTTGCTCCAGTGGTACCATGAACCAGCAAATTTGGGGAAGGGCAGGTTATCCTTTCTCCCATTGTATTCAATCTCAAAAAATCCCTCTGGAATGTCTATATTTGGTGTCCCATATTCTCCCATAGTGCCAAGTTTCAGGAGATGGCAATCAGGAACGATATCTTTCATGGCATAAACCAGATTCAGCGTGCCGATCATGTTCTTTGTAAGCGTTTCGGTAGCCTGACTTAACCCAAGCATTGAATAGGGGGCCGATCTTTGCTCAGCCAGATGCACAATTGCATCAGGTTTTATTCTCTCGATCAAATCGTAAATGAACGAAGCGTCACTTACATCTCCTTCATAATATTCTATATTCTTTCCCCAAAGTTCCTTTATCTTCCCGATTCTTTCTTCCATGGTCAAAATAGGAGTTAACGAATCTGAATTAACCTCCTTAACCCGTTTCCTGGTAAAGAGAGAATCTGCCCCGGAAACTGTATGTCCACGTGAAATCAATCTCAACGCAAGGGGCCAACCGATGTATCCATCTATACCAAGAATTAGTATTTTCATTTAACTTTGTATTTTACACTACTTAAAAACTTTTTTAGAGGCTGATGAACAACTGAAGGGAAAAATCTATTAAACAACTATTATAATGCCCTTAATAATATCGTAATATGGATATAAATAATTTTATTGCGATTGCAAAGGTATTTATTCCACTCTTTGTGGTCATAGATCCAATTGGTTCCATGGTTCTATTTGTGTCCATGACCTCATCATATTCTGAAATAGAGAAGAAGGAGGCCACAAAAGATGCCTTTGTTTATGGTCTCATAATCCTTGTGCTGTTCACCTTAGGAGGATCTATTTTATTAGAAATCATGGGCATTTCAATAATGTCAATACAGATAGCAGGAGGTATTATACTTCTTATAATGGGAGTTGAAATGGTCAGGGAAGGGGACAGGCCAAAATCAACCGGAAAAACGTATAAGAACCCGGATCTTGGAATCGTACCGTTCGCGACTCCCCTTTTGGCTGGACCCGGAGCAATTTCCCTTGTCATCATACTGGCACAATCTGGATTTTATGCCGTATTAGAAGTGCTCGCTTCACTGGCCATAATCTTTATAATCGTCATAATTTTGTTTCTGTCGGGAACTAAAATTTCGAGAGCTATCGGAGATAAATCACTAAAGGCCGTAACCAGGATTTTTGGTCTGATCGTAGCAGCTTTTGCAATACAATTCATCATTGATGCTGTCAAGCTTCTTGCTCTCACAATCTGATTATGATAGAGGCTGAAAGAGTTTATTTTGACTGAATTCCAGTTTATTCAAAAAATAGAAGGATCAGAATGAAAATTCCTCTCCGTTCATAGGAAGGATAATTTCATAGTTTGACAGATCCTCCAGCATCTTTTCCCTCTGTTCACCGTGGCAGAATATGATTCTGTCAGGATTGCATTGCTTTATGAAGGTGACAAGGTCATCATGGCCTGCGTGTGCAGACATGTCAAAGAATTCAACTTTCATCTTCGGCCTTACCTGGGCACCGGCAATGTTCAGTGTTCCGGTCTCCATGAGCTGCCTTCCATTTGTCCCTTCAACCTGGTATCCGGTCATAAATATGGCACTCTTCTTGTCATCAAGAAGTTTCTCAATATATCCCAGTGCAGGGCCGCCATCGAGCATGCCAGAAGTTGATATTATGATATCATTATCAAGGGCAGTTTCCCTCATATTCCTTCCCTTTATCTCATTTATATTGGCAAGTGCTTTCCTGAAGCCCTTATCCGATCTCAGATATCCTGGGGTATGCATATAAATGTTTGAAATGAGATTGCCCATTCCATCGGTTGCAATATTGTATGGTAAGTCGTATACAGACATGACCAATTCCTGGGTTCTGCCCATGGCAAAAGATGGGAGAATAACTTTTCCTCCACCTTCTATTACTTCTTTAATGGATTCCCTGAGGCTTTTTCTCACCGCTTCCCTGTCTACGTGGTTCTTTCCTGCATATGTGCTTTCAACGATTAACGTATCGCATTTCTGAGCCTCAGCACCCTTCAGGAGAAGGGAATCTGAAGTGTAGAGATCACCTGTTACCATGATGCTTGATGAGTTTTCAAATCTCCACATTGTCGAACCGGGGATATGCCCGGCACTCTGGGGTGTTATTCTAAAACCATCCTTTTCTATAGTTTCTCCGTATTTGACAGTTGTCATATTGCCATACAATTTTTCAATATCGTCCTGTGTGAATCTTACCGGATACCCTTCCAGATTCATCACTTTTATTGAATCCCTCAGCATCGGCCTCATGCTGTTTGCTGTCATATCTGTTGCAAATATGTTTGGGTTGAAATCCTGGTAAAAAATTGGAAGTGCTCCAATATGGTCAAGATGCGAATGGGTAACAAATATTGAATCTACCTTCTCAGGTGGCAATGGATATAAAGGCGGTTTTTCAGGTATAACACCATAATCAATCAAGACTCTCTTCCCTTTTTCTTCTATCAAAATCCCAAGGCGCCCAACTTCCTGGGCACCTCCTAAAAATTTAACCTTATACATCGTTATAACCTTGCTCCCTCTAATCTATTCTTACACGCACAGTTTCTTTCTGTGTTCTCTTTAACAAACATTTCTATATTTTTCATTGTTTTTTCCTCATTTTCTTTAATTATCTTTATTACTTCTGAAGCTTCAACAGGTTTTTCAGACCATACATCATAATCTGTCACTGTAGCAAGCATTGAATAACACATGGCCATTTCATCTGCAAGGGTGATTTCCGGTACAAGTGTCATTCCTATTATATCTCCATAATTCCTGAACATCCTTGATTCGGCCCTGGATGAAAATCGTGGACCCTCAATCACTACATACGTGCCACTGGCATGTGTTTTCCCAGTATTTTGGGATACATCAAACAGGATCCTGTTCATCCTTGGGCAGAACGGATCAGCAGTTGAAATATGAACCACATCTGGACCATCAAAAAATGTCAGATCTCTTCTCCTCGTAAAATCTATAAACTGGTCAGGAACAACAGTATCTCCCGGTTCTATGTTCTCCTTTAGAGAACCAACTGCATTTATTCCCAATATCTCAGTGCATCCTACCTTTTCAAGGGCATAAATATTTGCCCTGTAATTCACTTTGTGTGGTGGGATCTGGTGCTTGCTTCCATGTCTTGGCAAAAACGCTACTTCCTTTCCCGAAATAATCCCGGTTTGAATATCAGACGATGTTTCGCCATAGGGTGTTCCAACCTTTATAGATTTCTTTTCAGAAAGAAGGTCATAAATTCCGCTTCCTCCTATAATACCTATCAAACTTCTCTCCTCTCCTAACTTTTTAATTCTACTGATTCACCGGCAGTATATTTTTCATAACAACGAGATTCAAACAAATCATATGGTCTCTTCCGATTATCATGTGGCTCAACGCTTTTACTGCCCCTAACTTCACTTGCTGTATTGCTGCACGTTATATTGTTTTTTTGTTTATTGATCATTTTTTCTCTAAAGCTGTTGATTTATTCTTATTTACCTTTTACTATTAAGTAAATTTTAATTCAGTATATAACCAATCGGTTTTTTCAGCAATGAAAAAAGCTATTTTATATGAATATATGCTTAAGTTCAAGTGAGAGTGTTCTTCATTGGTTGTTAAGAAGTTAAACGAAATAAAGGAAGAAATTCAGGATATCGAGGTAATAGCTAAAGTATTATCCTTGTCAGAAAAGGAGAGGAACTCGGAGAAGGGAAATAGTGTTTATCATTATGGGCTTCTTGGCGATGAAACTGGGGTAATGCCCTTCACTGCATGGAATATTTCATCCATCGTCAAGGAAAAGGATGTTATTGGAATTAAGAGGGCTTATTCAAAAAAATACAATGACAAAATTAGAATTTATTTCGATGATAAGACGGAATTCGTTCTTAAACCGGAGATCGAAATGGATGTTAAAAGGACTTACACATATGAAAAGATCAGAAATCTTGGTTCCGGTGAGAAGTTTGTCGCTCTTGAAGGGATCCTGCACGATGAAAAGGATAGGGAATTCGACAGCAATGGTGAGAAGAGGAAAGTGTTTTCATATGTTATAGAGGATGACACCGGTTCTGTCAGGTTATCATCTTTTGGAAGAAAACTTCCCATGGGGAAAGGGCTTAGGATAGAAGGAGTCAAGATAGACGAGTTTAACGGAAGAATAAATGCGAGCGTTGGTGAAAAAGCAGAATTCCACGAAATAGAATTTCAAATAGAGACGGGAAGCAAATTTGCATATATATCGGAAATAGCAAATCCGATAGGCGGAATATACATTGTAGGTTTCCCAATTTCACTTGGTGAAAAAAGTGGGCTCATCAAGAGATGCAAGGAATGCAAGAAAAAGATAGATGATGAAAGATGTGAGACGCACCCGGAGTCAGGGTTCTATTATGATATCTTTGCTTATTTCACCGTTGATGATGGTACCGGATTTATTTCAGTAACTTCAGGGTTAGAATCTATTAAGGCAATCACTAAGATAAAAGATGAAGATTTGACCAACGAA
>JAJZXT010000059.1 GCA_021806355.1 Thermoplasmata archaeon | reverse complement strand
AAGGCCTATCTATTGCATGATTTGAGTAATGTGATTAGAAGGTTGTAGTAAATCAACCATCTATTTCCGCCATAGGCTCGCTTTCATCCCTATCTTGCGAAAGGGGAATTCCCACTCGTAAATGTTAAAATTCATCGCAAAAAAAATTGTGGAGTAAAAAATTACTCTGGTTTTTCTGATGAGATCACTGGGATCTGTTCTTCAAGATTCAATCCTATTTCGTCCTGTGAAAGTTTTCTTCCAATGCTTCTTTCATAGAAGTCAATTATTGATCTCTTCTCTTCCATGGTATATTCCCTGAAGTATTTCTCCTTCTTGAGAATCTTCCCAGTTTTCTGTTCATAGGTTTTTGCAGGTATTGAGTATTTTCTCTGTGTTGCATCCCTGTAAAGTTCCGGTATTACATTGAAAGCACAGAATGGAACAACCCTTCCGTCAGGCATTGCATAGTGGATATCACATCTCTCTACCCTGTCAACATCATATGTATATGGGTCCATGAAATGCATGAAGCCGACGAACATGCTCTTGTAATGGAATGCTTTCAGTCCATGGTAATCACCATCGGTGAATGCATTGTAAAGCATATCCTTCAACTTGAAGTCCTTCGGTGCCTTCTCATAATCAACAAACTTCCTTAGGTTAGCCATCAATCTTGTGGCAGTTGAAGCTTTCTTCAATGCCTTGAAGTTTGAATCCTTAACTTCCTCGGCCAGCTCCCCGATATACTCAAAGATACCCCTGACATCCATGAATCTTGTGATTGGCGTGATCTTGTCTCCATCCTTGAAGATATAGGTTCCCATTCCACAAGCGAAGTGAATTGAGAGCTTGTACATCTCTTTTCCTTTCAACTGTTCAACAAAGTTTGAAACCTTTGTGGTTGATGGCACTGTGAAGAAATCTTCCCTTCCAATAAGACCATCCGTCTGCTGTTCAATCTTCTTGATACATCCAGGAATAGTGACTCTCTGCTTTTCCCTCATCCTGTCTGGCATCCTTCCCACCAAACTTACAGGCTGGAAGTTGACTGCCCTGACGGAGTCAATATTTGATATTCCAAATTTGATGATATCTCCAAGGTACATATCATTGATCCCACCGATAACCGTCGGCACAAGAACGACTCCCATTGGGGCATTCTTATAATTCTCCAGAGCTGCTGGTATCTCCCAGAAATTCTTGGGGTTGGCCCTTGGGGTTGGCCCGTCAAAACTTGTATAAACAACGTTTGAACCGGCTTCTCTTACTTTCTTGGGGAAGTCTGGGTCAAATGCTGCCCTGATGCTGTTTGTGTTGAGTTGTATGTGTTCATAGCCCTCTTCTCTTGCAATTTTTACAATGTCAAGAATGTCGTCCCTTATTGTGGGCTCTCCTCCGGTAATCTGTACTGCGTTTGCCCCTACCGGTTTCTCATTCCTCATCCTTCTGAGCATCATTCTTACCTGGTCCTGAGATGGCTCGTAGATTGGCTCATTTTCCTTGGCATAGAAGAAGCAGTACCAGCACGATAGATCGCACCGGTTTGTAACGACAACGTTTCCTAACCCAGTGTGGGATTTGTGCTTGACACAAAGACCGCAGTGTGTTGGGCAGACAATCTTTGATTCGAGATAAGCAACGTGCGGGTTTAAGATCCTTATTCCTCCGTCAGCCCATTTCTTGGCTTCCTGGTACATTTCATAATCTTCCCAGTACTTTTCCCTTGTGATACCGTGTTCGGCACATTCCTTTATAAGTTTGACCTCTCCTCCCTGCTCATAGACAATGGCGGGTATCCTCATTTGATCAAACTTTTCATCATCAACGCATATGGGGCAAAGACTTTCTGTTACCCTCATTATCATCATATCGCTATTGATAATGTTGCCCATTGTTCCTATGAACTCCTCTACTGTTTTGAAAGGGGCGTTCTTACTGATCTCAAAATCGCTAGCGAATCTAACTTCCGGGAATTTATTCCTTTCCTCTAAAGCAATCATTGTTTATCATCACCTGTTTGTAAACGTACAAATTAAATTCAATTAAAAGTATTTTGTAGTTAAACATGCTAAGAAATCAGGTTCATGAAATTTGTCCACAAGTTGGCGAATGTCCATAATATGCAGGTTTTGCATTGTTATTCTACTCTGCCTTAATGTAGAATAACAAGTTCCAATAATATTTTTGAGCATTCAACTTTATTAATAATTATAAGGACATATTATTATCTTACAAGCCTGAAACGATCATAAACATAATTAATAACAAATTCATCTCTGACAACCAACAGGGATGATTAATGGCAAGAATGCATAAGAGGAAGAGGGGAAAATCCGGATCCAAGAATATATATCTGGCAAATGGCCGTACGTGGGTTGAGCAGAGCCCCACTGAGATCAGTGAGATCATATTGAATTCACATAAGGAAAACTTAACCTTATCACAGATAGGGATCAGGTTGAGGGATCAATACGGAATTCCCGGAACAAAGCACGTAATGGGGAAAAAGATAGGCAAGATACTCAGCGAAAACAATAGCAGCCCTTCGATACCTGATGATTTGAATAGCCTGATACAAAAATACAAACGTGTTACAAAGCACATTAACATGAACAAAAAGGATATGAGCAACACGAGAGGTAAGAATTTAATAATGGCTAAGATGCTCCGGCTTGTGAAATATTACAAAAGAGAGGGCTATCTGGCCAAGGAATGGGAACTTAATAAAGTTCTGTAAGTTATGTTAAAAGAGATTATCCCAAAAGATTTTTTATCCTCCCTCAACAAGGCCAAAGACAAAATTTTAGAATCAAAATATATAAGAATTTTAACCCATTATGATGGCGACGGAACCAGTGCAGCAATAATACTAACAACCATGCTTGAGCGCTTGAATATACCATACCACCTGAGCTTTATTAAGGATCTAAGTGAAGATGGTTTTAAGAAAAGGATAATGGAGGAACCATATAACCTTACATTGATCGCCGATGCCGGATCAGACCAGTTGAAATTTCTGCCTGATATTGATAACATAATAGTTCTGGATCATCATTATTACGAACCCTCAGAATCAAAAGCTATAAATATAAATGTAAGGGATTTTGGCTTTGACGGAACAAGGGAAGCCTGCGGAGCAACTATGGCTTTCCTGTTGGCACTGGCAGTAGATGAGTCCAATAGCGATTTGCTCAAATTTATGGTTGCAGGAGCAATTGCAGATAAGCAAGATATAGGGGGATTCAGGGGACTTAACCTGAGTATCACCACACAGTATGGAAAAAGCTATAAACTTTCAAAAAAACTCAATTTAAACGGAAATACACTACTAGATGCGTTGACGTTCTCCACGGATCCTTTCTTTTATGATTTGACTGGAAAGACAGACAATATAAGGGAGTTTCTGAGAAAGCTCGAACTTGATCCTTCCAGAGAACTAGTAACGCTGAATGAAGATGAGTGCAGTAAATTGGGAAAAGCCCTTTTTGCGGGTCTCATTCTACAAGGATGTGAGACTGAGGCTCTAAGATATTTGGAAACGGAGGATTTCCATTTCGAGGATGGATTCACCGGAAAGTCGTTATCCAAAATAATAGACGGAAATGCAAAGATTGGCGCTAATGGGATTCCAGTACATTACTTTCTGAATGAGGGCAACCTAAAGGAACAAATGATGCTTAACTGGAAAGCCTTTGAAACAAAATTAATAGACTATGCGTATAGATCATACAAGGAGATTAGCAAGGAAAATTACATTCAATATTTTTATTCCCCAGGATCAGAAATGGCTGGGGCCATCAGTGGAATTTTAATGCTCTATATTGCAGATCAGAGCAAACCCATCATAGGATTCAATGCGGGTGACAGCAACACACTGATATCTTCACGGGGAACCAGAAATCACGTTAACAGGGGGTTGAATCTCTCCATCATTATGAAAGAAGCCTGCAAAAAGGTTGGTGGCAGCGGTGGTGGACACGACATTGCGGCCGGTGGGGTTATACCAAGGGGAACCGAAAAACAATTTATCGAGATAGTTGATGGAATGGTAGCCCAACAAATGAATGGTAAAAAGTGACAACCGATATTGCAATATATTGAGTTTCAAATACAAACTTGAAGGTACAGACGTCGAGGTAATTGCTTTTCTCCAAAAGGTATTAATAGCATTTTTAGCATACAATATTGAATGGTACGGTTCGGGATATATACCGACGACTTTAGATTTTACTATAGAGCCATTAAAACATTGAAAGAGTGGAAGCTTCCTTATTGCTCAATTGATAACGCAACAGACATACCTATTGATGTTCCAATTGTTTTGAGTTCCTTGAAAGATGATCAGATTATCAAGTTTCAGATAAGGGCAAATTCCCCTGAAAGAGCCATAAGAAAAGCTTTGCCAATACTTGCAGGCAAAAGGGAATTTACATCATTAGTAATCGGAATTGATCCTGGTCCCAAACCAGGCGTAGCGGTTTCAGCGGATATGATTATCGTGGAGGCTAAAGAATTGCCAAGCATTTCAGATGCAGTTCTGTTTGTAAAAGGAGTCCTCTCTGATTATAATTATAGGCAGTCAAAGATAAAGCTTGGGAATGGAGATAAGCCAAATCGAAAGAAATTGATTTTTCACTTGGTACAGCTGGACGTTGAAGTCAATATTGTTAATGAAAAGGGTACAAGTGGTCCTCACGCTATTCATAATAATGCCCTTTCTGCTGCCAGAATAACTCTCATAGACGATTCTAGGTTCAGAAATTTCAAGACCCAAAATGGAATCAAAAGAAGAGATGCAATTGAAAATGAATTCAGAACATTAAAAATTTTTGTTTGAAGATTATTTCTTCTTGGCTCTCTTCCATTTTGGAACGTAACCCATTCCCTTTTTCCTTCTGGTTGCAACGAAGAATAGGAATGCCATGAATATAGCTGCCCCTATGGAAACATAGTATATCCAGTTATAATTTGGAGGCGTTCCAACATAGAATGTGGTAGCGTAAGATTGCTGGTTATTGTTCACAAAAACCGAAGTATTGCTCACCGTGATATCAAGGGTGTGTTCTCCCGGGGATACGAGTGTTGAAGGCAGTGTAAGGTTGATAACTTCAGTATTATTGGGTGTCAACGCGGAAACAAATCTTGTTCCCACCGTTTGCCCATCAAGATAAAAGATAACGGTCACGTTATATATTGGAACAGGCAAGCTATCTCTCAACTGCGCGTGGAAAACTATTGGGGTCACGACATTAATTTTAATCTCCTGCTGGTGGCTGACCGCCACTCCGTTATAATCTGCCGATTCCTGAATGTATACATACATTGATTGGGGCGCATATGATGGCGCAATAAGCAAAAATTCAAAACTACCGTTCTTCTGGGACACCTTTTGGTCTGCGGTAACAGGTTTCATGTTTGTTACATTTTGTGCCCCCGCATATATCACGGCGGAATAGTTTGAATATCCCGGTGTTTCATTTACATAAAGTTTAAAGCTTTGAAGACTGTAAACTGTTCCGGGGTAATTTAATGACGCACCAAATGAAGGATTGGCTGCTTGTGAATTTATGGGAACAATACTTATAAAACTAACCGCTAGCAGGAAAATAGCGGCAAAAGAAAATATGTTCTTCATTCTCATTTCCTTTTCCTCCTTGATACTATTGCCGTAGAAGCTACTCCAACAACGACCACAATAACCAGTATAATAGACCCTGAAATTAAGGTGCTATTTGGATTGCCCGTATAGTTTGCTATTAAATTGGTTCCTGTAGGATAAGCAAGAAGACCCGGAACGCTTGGGAATGACGCGGTTAGGGTTGGCATAGTATAGGTTGTACCGTTGACAGTTCCATTCAACCCAACTGTCAATTGGCTTGTTGTATGAACATTGGAAATTGGAACCAATTTTATGTATACAGTTACTGTCTGGTTGAAACTCAGATTCACCTGGGTTACGTTCTTCCCGTTGAACGTGATTGAAGCATTCCAATTATATAGGCGAATTGATGCATTGTTTTCCAGCTGAAGTTTTACCGTCTCATTGGTGTTTCCCTTGTTTATAAGTTTAATAGGAATAGAACCGTATCCCGAATCAAAAACAATATAATTGTTGTAAACTGACGATATCTTTAGGTCATAAAACTTTGAAATATTGGCGTTGACGTAATCTGTAATAGTCCCTGCATGATAATCTAGTGTTATTGGAATGGAATCGTTTCCTATTGGCACTAGCGTAGTGTTTTGGAATGTTGCTGATACATTTACGGTCTCATTGGGGCCCAGCGTTATTTTCTTTGTTTTGAACGTAATATTCCATGCAGATGAACCTGAACCAAGGGTCACGTTTACAATTGAATTGCCCCTATTCTTTATTGATAAATTGTATGTGAAATTTGAACCGGCGGTTACGTTCTTTACCTTCCCATAATTTATTGTTAGATTGTAAACATATAACTTCTCCAGAGCCAACTGAACGATTGTGTTTGATGTTATATCAAGCACGGTAGAATTAGAGTAGGATACAGATTCCGAGTAATTGCTTGCCTTAACGCTAATGTTGGTTTGAGCTGAAAAGGTGAAATTTCCCTGGGGGAGGAGAACATTGGTTCCATAGGAATTCACAATTATCAGATAATTTGATAGACTGATGTTAACGGGCGTGTTTATGATTGACGTTCCCATGTTGATGGCAAATTTAACGTCAAATGCTTGAGCTAACGATATGTTAAGAAGGTCCTGTTTTTCAAAAGGCGAAATTTTTATTGACCCGATGTATGCTGATTCTGTCTGATTATTATAGGCATACATCGTATATGTGCCATTTATAGCCTGCAATGAGTATTGTCCATCGGTATTGGAATGCGAAATATAAGCAATTTCCCCATTCTTATATAGAGAAATTGTGCTCAATGATGAATTTACTCCAGAATAGCTTATTACGCCATGAATATCAGTAAGGAATAAACCAGATGATACAGTAATGTCGATAGAGCTATTACCTGAAAGGGACAATACAGTTGAGCCAGAAACCTGCCACGAACCTGAACTATTAACCAAGTCTTTGTAAAATGAGACGTTATAAATTCCCTTATCTAACAGTATCGATGAGGATGATGTTGCAATGCGGGTATTTCCACTTGATATCATGTAAGACCCTGAATCACCCAAACTGTTGTTCAGGCTTAATACAATCCCATTGCTGAAAGTGGGCGTAATTGAAGTGTTTTGATATAAGCTGATGAATGTAATATTCACACCACCTTGATTAGAAATTGAATAAACGGTATATTGCCCTGGTGAAACGTAATTAGTCCCTGAAAACTCGGTTCCGTTGATGTTGAAGAGTTTTGTAGTTTTGGAACCTAAGACGGTCATCATTACCTTGCTTGTTCCGGTTAATGTGATGTTTTCATTTTGGGTCGTTATTGATATAATATTGTTCGACAGATTAACCATTTGATTTGCCCCGAGGATCGAAATGCTATAAATTCCGGGGGCCAATGAGAAGTTCGTGAAACCATTTTTAATTTGTAAAGTGTAATTCTGTGCACCAACAAGTTTGGCACTTCCGTTCAATTTCGAAAACATTCCATCGTTAAGAGAAATCTGCAATGAACCGTTATACGAGGCTGGAGAGATTCCTGCATTCACTGTCGTACTTGACACCGGAATATTCTTAGATTGGAAACCCCCTGAATAAGATCTCACTGAATATCCGGTTAACGATGTTGATTCAATGTACATGTTTGAGTATCCATCACTCAATATCCTTCCTAGTGTTAGAGGCATATGATCAAAATAAAGAATACTCACCCCTGACTTTAAAGCTGAATTTGTTGAAAATGGTCCAATATTTTGATTATACGTTAAAGCAGTCAGTTGAGTAGAATTGATCATGTGTATTGATTGGCTTAAACTACTTCCCGATATGTACTTTAAAACTGAATTCGCATATATTTTTCCTGCATATGCAGCCTGTCCCGAGATACCATAGGTGTATCCTGAAGGCACGGTGATGCTATACGAACTGTTAGCGTTATAATTCTCGTAAAGGAATCCAGATTTATATAATATAGATATTTCTCCTGAATATACTGTAGCATTAGAAATAAATGGAGTTAAGTTCACCGTTGTTGCACTCTCAGATAAAACCGTTATAGACATACTTGTATTTACGTTAGTTGTATTTAAAATTACATATCCATTCCCTTTTGCGTAAATAGTATATGTACCCATTGTAAGGTTTCCGAAGAAATATCCATTGCCTAAATTGGATAAGGCGTATGATTCATTTAGGTTGCCATTATTCAGGGCACTGACCTGATTGAAGCCGGAATACCCTATGACCTTAACTGTCACACCAAAACTGGCCTGAGTTGATAGGTTAACAGATGTATTCTGGCCTAATGCATTGAAGGAAACGTATTGCGTTGCACTGATAATTCCGTTTTCACTGGAATATACTTTATATTGCCCTGGCAAAACATAAATCGTAGCTTCCCCTGAAGAATTCGTAACGGCAGATTCTTTAAAACCACTTCCACTCACTGTTATAGTATAGCCTTTATTGGCAATTCCACCCGTATGCATGGAGGTAAAAATAGTATCCAGCTTAACATTCAGGTCATAAATTACCGGAGTCGAAGATATTGTAACGTTGACAGTTTGAACATCATTATATGTCGTCCCATTCACAATAACACTTGCAGTGTAAGAGTAAGAAGGTATGTTGGAAAAGGAGTATTGCCCGTTTACTATCTTTGCAGTCAATACCACATCATATGTAGAATTATATAATTGAACTGTTCCAGACGATATCCTTTTGGATATAAAATCTGCAGAAGAATTGGATGAGTACCCTTTCTGATAGTATAAATTCACTAGACCTGAAACCGGGGTAGTGTTCACTTTATAATTATTCTCAATATAATACCCTGGCAAGCCGGTTGTCATGTTATAAGATAAATCTGTTCTTTGAGCCTGTGACATTGATACGTTTACGCTAAAGATCTTAATGGTGTGTGAACCAGAAAGGTATTGTGGCAGGAAAGTTCCTGAAGTTACGAAGACACTATCATTGCCTGGAACTGCCGATAGGTTATAGAATCCGTTCGCATTAGTTCTTGTATACTCGTGTGGAATCCCATATTGATCAAAAACAGTGACATATGCACCGCTGATGGGAATTCCGGACTGGGATGTGATTTGTCCATATAGTTTAGCCCCAGGGAAATATTCCACTATCGGATCAGCACTACTGGTTATCTGATAAGATGGGGGAAATATAATTTCAGTTCCAATCTTTTCCTTCTGGTACTTATATGCCTGCTGCAGGGAAATGAGTTTCCAGGCATTGGGATGTGCCGAATAATTCTTATAAGGATTAAACGGTATTGATTCATACATTATCTCAAAATGACTCATGTTATAGGCAGGCTGGAGACTGTATCTTGTCTGTCCAAATGTTACTCCAGGGATGCCATTACTTTGACCCACAGCACTTGGCGGAAGACCTATCATGAATCTGTAAATTGATGTGTTATAAAATGTGGGGGTGTATGTAATTTGGTAACCTGTAGGCTGAATGTTTGGTGGTAATGAAGTGGCGTTGAACGTACCATTGGTGGTCACCGCTTGAATATTATAATAATTAGTTGGAATAACTTCCCCGGTTGGCGTTGTTACCGATGGAGTTTCAGTGAGATATGCTGGCGCGTAAAATATTCCCGGGTTGTTACCGCTAAAGGGGAATAAACTGTGATCTACCTGAATGTATGCTATATTATAACCCGTATCTTTTTTGAGAGCCTGATAAAGATTGACTATTGTCCCGGTAGTGTATTTGGAAGATAATTGGCCCTTAATCAGGGCAAAGTATGAATTGACTGGTCCTACATTTGGGATGAACTTTCCATAAATTGACTGATTTTGTCCAATCCATGGTGAAAATGCAGAAGGATTTTCTTCGATTGAGGTTATAAGCTTTGTTTCTGAGTTTCCGAGATAATGAACAAGGTCATTTTTCACGTTTTGTGAGAAGTGCCCATTGTTTGAAATATAATTAGCCTCCAACACCCTTGCGGTAAATAGTGAAATTACCTGGGTCTGATTGGTAGCTAGTAGGATTTGACCTGCAACCTGATATGCTTGCTGGAAATCGTCAGCCACCGTAGGATGCTGTCCCTGGTACAATTCCTGGAAACCATAATCCCACCACGAGACATATGCAGGTTTTTGATTTATGGGAACATTTGCGTCTTGTTGTGCGAACCATTTCATTGAGGCTGAGAATGGTGAAGAGCTATTTGTTATAAGTAATCCGGTACCGCCAATGTAGTCCGTGCTGTTTGCCTGAAAAGCGTATGGCCTGATGAATGATGGCAATGAGTTATAAATCTGTTTGTTTACCTGTTCAGCATTGTTCGCTGGTATTCCGTTCGATATCATTGAGAGTCCTGCCGGAAGCACTAAGCCTAGAGAAATAACTACAGCGAGAATGACCTGAAGCCATTTTATGTCTGCTTTTATGGCACTTCTTCTTTGCTTCATCGTTTTCCTTGAGCTCTGATCTGTTCCCCTGTTTAGTTTTAATAATTCCAGGATATACATTAGAAGTGCTGCTGATCCTATTGCATAAGCCGGAGCAGCTGTAACGTTGAATCTGGCTGCCGCAAAGCTCATGTATATTGAAACCAATGAAAATACCAGCATGAAAAGTATGGAATCTTTCTTCTCACGCAGAACCAGATAGACCATGTAAATAATTCCACCCATTCCCATTGCAAAGATTCCAATTCCAAATTCAGAAAGGTAGGAACTAAGAAGAGGAGCTGCGGTTAATGGTGATTGTGCTTCTGCGATTGTGCTGTAAACCCTTGTCTTGATAAAATATCCTTCTCCGCTAATGATTTCATTAAAGATATGAGGGCTTGCAAATTTAATGCCGATTAAAAGTCCCCCCAATACAATTATCAAGAGAGGAATTGAAATGATCCATGGTTTTCGTCCCAGTATCCCTATTAAAATGGATATTGCAATAACTCCCAGTCCAATATATAATGGTGGAATAAACCATATGCTTGGGGCGTTATTTGCTGCGTAATAATAGTAATATCCCATGGCGAACGATATCATGACAAAGATCGCGGAAATGAATGTAATATACCCAGTATTCTTGTTTGCAAACAGGTTAAATATCAACTGGATGATGATATATATGGCAATGATGGCAAGAATATAGGCCGCCCCTTGCCATGAAAGCATCAGCGCGCCATATGAAATAGCTGCAAATATAGCATATTCTGTTGAGAGAATATTGTTTTTGACATATTTTATCACTGAACCATAATATGATTTAAATTGCGTGAAATTCTCGATAATTCTTTCCTTTGATGATAATCTTATTGCCTTTTCGAAGAAGTATATTGCAAAAAAAGCAAATATAAGCTCAGGCGTGTGCATTCTCCCATCAGTAAGAATTCCGGAACTGAGGTTACTGGGTATTAGTGTGTAAATAAAAGCGGATAGAAGGCCTGTTTTCTTTCCAAATACATCTTTGGCGAGAAGGTAGACTGGTATTATTAGAAGGGCACCAAATACTGCATCAAATTCCATGAATGCGTAGTATGCGGCAGCTTTTACTCCGATTACTGGAGATAAAATTTCGGCTATAAATACCAGCAATTCATGGAAGAAAGGATTCCTCGGATTGCCTGAACCTATGGGATAATTAAGCGCCTGCGTATATGTTAGCAAATGGCCAGTCGCTATGATATTCTGGATGATATAATAATTAAAGTAGGGATCACTACCTCCTGAAACGTTAGCCAAAAGCCCAACAAATGCCTGTTGCCATGCAAAGTAATTGCCAATAAACAGATAAATGGCAACAAGTATTGCTATTATTGAAAACTCCGAATTCCTAGAAGCCCATGATCTTAGCCTCTGAATTGCTTGGATTTGATTTATCTCCATTACGAAACTACCTAGGGAGAGCTAATATAATCTTTCTATATGAAGATTCTTGAACACTTAAATATTTACGGAGGAATCCCTCTTAACAAGATAGGAGGTGAAAACCGTCTGAAGTGCATTGATCTATCTGATATGTTGATTTATTCTCCAGCAGGAGAACCTGAAAGCCCTTGATAGTTCATTGCTTCACATGCCAATTTCCTCGGAAGCTGCTGACAATAGATAATAGATTTGAGAAAATTGAAGTCAAGCGTGTTTTTAGCTAAAATCCTTGAGATGTGGTAGTCACTGTGAAAAGTATGACAGTCTACCGTTCAATGATACAGATGTTAACTTCCCATTATCAATGAAGGGTTTTTTATGGCAAAATTATTAATTGTGAAAGGAAAAAGCAATAATCCACCATAGATTAACAATGCGATTATGAAGAAAAGCCTGAATTTAAATAGATCCATCATAAAAATCCTTAATGAGGAAAGAGAGAAAGGGGTGCTTCAGGCTGAAATGGAAAATAAATTGAAATTTTCAAGATCATACATATCGGAATCTCTCAAGAATCTGGAGAGAGGTGGAAAGATAATTGTTAAATCAGTTTCCAAAAGAATGAGAAGAATATGGTTAGCAGATTATTTCCCGGGCATTGCGGAAAATCAGGTCAGAATAGGAATTTTGAGATCATCGGAATATACATTGCATCTTTCTGCATTGATGAAAATCCTGGAAGAACAGGGGAAAACTGTTATCGTGAGGGTCTATGAAAACACCAGCCTCCTGCTCAGAGATCTTGATTCTTCTATTCTGGAAATAATAATGGCACCTTTTTATCCATCTTTGCTGCATTCTCTCATATATGGAAATCCAATCATAGCCCCAGTAGCTTCAGGAGGCTCTGCAATAATTTCCAAGGGCAGCGAAAGAATTTGTTATGTTTCTGAAACTAGTACCATGGCAAAACTTGCACAATTGTATGTTTCCAGAAGAGAAGGAATAGAATTGGTAAGTTTAGGTTCTATGGAGAAAAACATCAAGGCTTTTCTTTCTTCTGGCGGGTTGATAACCCTATGGGAACCATATCTTACAAGGATTGTTTCTGAGCATGAAGTTAAGAAGGAGGCAGGATATGAAGAGATACTTGGAAGAGTGCCCTGCTGCGTAATAACTTTCAACAACCTATATTATAAGAGCAACCTGCAACTTGCAAGGGACATCTCGGAAATGGAACCAGATATTAAAGATATTGAGAACCCCGATAATATTTACCTTGCTAGAATCTCAAATATCCTTGGATTTACACAGGATATCATTGCAGATTCTATCAAATCTTATTCCTTTTTTAAAAGATATTCCAGATTCCCCGATGATTCCAAAGAGATTGGTATATACCTGACAGAGAATCAAAGAAGTAAAATATTTCCTCTATCATAAAATTGAGTAAAGGCCATCAAGATTTATCTCTACAACCGTGACTGGATTTGACAAGCTATACCTGAATAAAACCTCAGGGTGGATTTCGCCTATTGATCCAATGTTGTTTCCTTTGATTAGTATTTGGCCCCCCCTGCCATTTATAAAAGAATTATTTTCATTATCGCTTATAATCGTGTTGTCCTTTCCAATTGTTGCTACAAGGAATTTCTCAAGATATCCCTTAATGATTGAATAACCATTCTTTGAATCGATGATTGCAAATGAAATATGATCAGATTCCCTTCCAGATTGGATTACCCTGCCTATTTCAAATATCTTTTGCGGGTAGGGTCTTCTAACGTTCCTTTGAAAGAATTCAAGCAGTTCCGGAAAAATTGCGCTTCGTATTGTGGAAAAGTCCTGGCTCTTTGGGTTCATTATTCCAAATGCATTGTTAATCTCATTGCCATTATTGTTCCTGGGACTTGTAATGAAGAATGACATTACCTGCTGAAATCCCAAGCCAATCATAATCTCAGCAAGCAATTCAGCCTTTGATTTCTTGATATCAGGTTTCCCAAAGGAATCAATGCTTATCTCCTTTTCAAGAATGTTATCATAACCTCTCGCTTTGCATACGTCTTCCACTATATCCACAAATCCCATTACATCTATCCTGTAGAATGGTATGTGGATGTTATCGCCATCTCCTTCATATCCCATTTTCCTTAGATAATTCCGTATTTCACCTGGTTCCAAATCATTTCCGACATATTTTGAGATTTTTTTCCAATCTTTTATCTTATAGCTCTCAAAGCCATTTCTTAATATTCCCGAATTTAACGTTTCAGAATCATCAAATATGGAATAGCCAAGCGAATTGAAATAATAAACGGACAAAAGCTTCAATTTTCTGGCAGTATGAAGATCAGAGGCGGTTATATCTATAAAAAAGTTTGAGGTCTCTTCGTCTATTTTAGTACGTCTGCCATTCAGCGTTGGAGGGATTGAGATGATGCCATCCTCATCCATCAATGCAAAAACTCTTTCTCCTTCAATTGAAAGATGCGAGTACTGGATTCCCTTATCATGTTCCCTCAGTATCCTTGCCAGAGGTTGTTCACTTGCCTGATCATATGGACAGAAAGATGTATATTCGCCAACTTTGCCATAAATCAATGGCGGCTTTACCATGTCCATATTGTGCAGCCCAATTGCAGCCTTTACTCTTGAACGGCCTACATTATCCGATATAGATTCGTGAAAATCAATTAAATCTTCAAGGTACTCTCCAATTTTCCCGCCTTTTGCAACATATGTTAGGATAACAGGTCTTTTTGAGTCCAAATTTTCATTTGAGACTCCCATTCCAATGCCTTCCGATTTATAATCTCTTCTCCCTTCTGTAAAATAATACTCGCGAATTGCATTCCTGAGAGTAACAAATGAGAAGAGATCGGGGCGATCAGGGTTGAATTCTATCTTTACCTCATTGGTGATTTCAGCTTCAAAACCCATTATTCTTGAAAATAACTCTATATTATCAAAAGCTTCTTTTCCCATTAATTTCTTCACATAGTCAGGTGAGCCCCTAATTACAACCATTGTTCAACCGCCCTGAAATAACTAACTATGATTATGCTCCTTTGAAACTTCCCTGAACTTGCTGTTAATTTTAGCAGACATGTGTTCCCTTAAAATCTCCCTTATCAGATCATCCATTGATACTGCATTCCCTTCAGCGACATCATTTCCCAGTTGCTCGATCAACTTTCTGGGAAGTTCAAGATCTATCTTCTTAACAGGGCCCTTCCCGAGATTTCTCTCTACAAACTCATCAATTGCCTTCCTGACAATATCTGAAACATTCTCGTATCTGAATTTTTCCACAAGTTCCTCCAACTTGTCCATCGTATCCTCCGAAACCCTGACTGTGATCCTGTATGGAACTCCCATTAAAATCCTCTTTATTGTCTGACAAATGTTAGAACGGTAATAAACATTTAGGTAATCCCTTATGCAATTTTACCAATCGTTCTCAACCCAAAAATATGCAACCTACATTCATCTATACATTTCAACATGCTTTTGATTGTGCAGTAAAGTAAGTACTCCTCCATACAAAAAACCAATAAAAAGGAAACGAACGATGCTTGTATTGGTGTCTACTTGAATAAAGTGATAAAAAGAGGAGTTGTAAAACTCCATAAGTTGTTCAGCCTGAAGGCAGACAGCGACGCAGAAACCGGGATTGGAACCCTGATTGTTTTCATAGCAATGGTTCTGGTTGCGGCAGTTGCGGCTGCTGTTTTAGTCACAACGGCTGGAAATCTACAACAGAGAGCTATGAGCACGGGAAGCAAAACAACAGACCAGGTGTCATCGGGTTTAGTAGTAAACTCAATTTGGGGGTATAACAACTATACGGGATCTTCTCCAGAATCGGGAACGATAAATCTAACGGCAATATTCGTTACGCCCAATACTGGAAGCGGTGATATAAACCTTGCAAATGTAACGGTGTCATTGACTTATAAAGGAAGCACAGCTCTGCTGACCTATGATAGTGCTGCCTTTAATAACGTAGCAAACACATCATCAACTTCTACTTCAGGAACAAGCAATGTGTTTAATTTCAGCTACTATAAAGCTCTAAAGGGATATAGTCCATCGACCAAGCATAGGGAGGCGGGTCAAACACAGTTCGGAATACTTGTGACCAAAGATGTCTCTCAGTCATTCGTGCCACTATATCCTGTCCTAGCAGCAGGTGACCAGGTAGCAATACTTATCAACTTGTCTGCAGTATTCAACAATGCAACTGGTCTGGGTTTAAGCCCTGGACAACTAGTTGTTGGATCTATAGTACCCCAGAGCGGAGCGTCAGCACTGATACAGTTTACGACCCCTCTTGCATACACGACAAGAGTGTTGCAGCTGGCCTGATCTCAGGGCATAGGAGCGTGAAAACATGGGTCTCTTTGATAAAATCAAAAATCCATTACACAAAGAGACCACAGCAGCACAGCCAAACCTGGGAATGGTTGCCAATCCAGCCAATCAACCCCAGGCTATTTCTCCCGGAAACCTCGAACCTTCAGCAGAACAGAGGCTCATCGATGGGTTAAGCAAGAGAGTTGGAAACATGGAGAATGAAATGGGAAAAATGTCCACCACCCTAGAATCCCTCAAAAGGGGGTTTCAGGAATCGGGAGACAAATTGGCCATGATTTCGGAAAATGTGAAGATGGTGGTATCACTCTATGAAGTGGTATCAAAGGACTTCAATCCATTTCTTGATAACACACCTGACGAGATTAAGGAGATAACTGAGGAACTCAGAAAGGAGCTAATGGGACTTAAGGCCCTTATAGAATCTGCGCTTGACGATTTGAGGGAGCTCTACGGAACTCCGGATCTCAAGCAGATCTTTAAGGTCATAGAACAGGAGGATTTGAATGATAAATGAAGCGTTGAAAGGATATGTTGAAGAGAAGATTAAAACCCTCTCGGAACAGGCACCACACTTTGTTCTTGAGGAACTTAAACAGAGAATTGTAAATTCTCAGAAGAAGTTCTCCAAGGATGACATTGATGCCCTCTTTCAAAGCGTGACAGAAAAATATTCAGCGCAGAAAGAAAAATCCCTTGTAGGAAAGGTCGACAAGCTCTTTGATGAGATATCAGCCATCGAGAAAATGCTGTCCCCTGGGAAGGTTCAGTCGAATCAGGACGGTGACAAGAAGGAAGGCGATAAAAAGCCCAAACTAGTTACCAGGCCTTTTTTAGCCCCAAAGCTGGAAAAGGTTGGTGATGATGTTGTCTCCCTTGTCATCGCGCTGAGATGGCTGGAGTTTCTGCTGGATAACTATGGCCCTGAGAACACTCTTGACGTCCTGGATTACTACGAAAACCTTGGATGGATATCAGGAACCGTTAAGGAACAGATGACCAGATTTACAAAGATGACAGGAATGCTTGGACCAGTTCAGGAATACAAGATTAAACCAACTATCCAGGATCATGTCATCACCATGCTGTTCATCGAAAAACTCAACGGGGAAGAGGTAAACAGAGAACTGATAGAAACGCTTGAAAGAGAGTTTAGAAGTTTGAAGAAGGGGGTTGACGAACTTTATGGGATTTAGCTATGCCGTTGCTGTGGTAATATTGCTAAGCTCCTCCCTCATTTTTTTTGGTTTAGTTTACGATCAATTTCAAACTGGAAATATTCAGCTTGATAATTCACTCGCCAACAAGAACAAGATTATTTGTGGACTTGAAAATTCAAAGGTTTCACTGTCCAATTACACGGTCGTGAAAGAGACGACCGATTTTAGCATAACGATAAATTTGACCAATAATGGCAGCACAACGCTGATTATGTCGAATACGAATATACTTTTCAACGGAACCGAAGTGAAATTCAGCTACTCAGAGAACTATTTTCTCCCCCTGTCAGCGGAGGAGATAAATGTGTTATACCCAAGAGGAAATGCTACTGTTCTATTGGCATTCAACACCGGGTATGAGAAATTCATTCAGGTGGTGTATAAATGAGCTCTACCGGAATATCGGAACTTATATTCTTCATTGCGACGTTGATTGTCACGGCGTCCGTTGTAGGAGCGCTTGCATACCAGACCACAGATCTGACAACGGGAATGAAGAATTCCTCATCGCAGGTTTCCTCAATGATGGATGATAATTTCAAGATTATTAATGATCCATCGCAGATTCCTTTTAAGGCTAGTACCGGATATACATTCTATATCAAGAATATCGGGACACAGGCATTCTATTTCACAAATAATACTGTCACTGTCATGATCAATGGAACTGTTATATCAAATTCAAAACTGATATTCAATAACACTGGAAACAATGGAAGCCTTGCACCTGCACAGGTGGGGGAAATACTTGTGAATGTAACGCTTGCTCCAGGTTATTATACCCTGACTATAAGCATATTTAACGGATTGAGCAAACAACTAATATTTGAGGTGTAAAAATGTATCTTAACTTTGGGCTTGACAGCGATGAACTGGAAAAGAGAATGGGAGGCGGCCTCTATCAGGGGCAGATAATTACAGTCATGGGAGGAGTTGGCGACGGAAAGACCCTCTTCTCGATAAGGCTGGCATATGGCCTCGTGAAGAATGGAAATACGGTTGCTTATGTATCATCCCAGTTTCCAATAAGGGAATTCATCTCAGAATCTGAAACGCTGGGTTACCCATTGTTCGATTCCATAATGAGCGACAAGGTTACTTACCTCACATCAGTCTTTGTGTTGATGAGGGCAAAAAAACCGATTCTCGAGGATATATTGTTAAACAGAAAGATCGGTGATAAAAACGTAGTGATAATCGATTCCCTGCAGGAAGGCATGTTCAGGGATTTTGAGCCGGTACCATTCTACAGCTCCCTCAGAAAATTTTCGGAAGGCAGGATTGTCATGGTAACTCTCAATCCCTCAGATTTTGATGAGCAGACCCTTCTGAAGATCCACCAGCTTTCCACCACTGTCATTAACCTGAATTCGAAAGATATGCTGGGGGAAAGAAAGCACGTTATCGACCTGATCAAGTTTCCTATGGCAAGGCACAGCTTTCAGCAATCGATACCTTACAGAATAGAACCCGGAAGAGGTTTAATCGTTGAGATTTCAAGCGTTTCCTGAGGTGTGCTGATGGATGTTGGAATAAGATCAGACACACTGGAACAGGCCATAGCGAGAAATCCCCATTTATATACCCATCTCGTAAAATACAGGGCAGAAAGGCAAAGGGCGCCAAATTTTGTATTGATACCTGATTCATCAATGAAATCCCTGAAGGAATTTGATATTATTTATCCGGTCGGAGATCCAATATTTATTCACGCCTACAGGATAGACGGAGAACAATTCTATGAAACGATAGAGCCCGAATTATCCCCTGATGAATCATCCTTCCTTGAGAGGGTTCTGGAACTAATCCTGCAAAGGGCTGCGGATTTTCCTGCCCCAAAAAATGAAAGTGAACTGGAAAGGAGCATTGACGTTCTGTTTTCAAGGGTTGTTTCCACTGGCGGTTCAAACAGAATAAATGGTTCCAGGGCTACCGTTACGGCTGAATTCATGCCCCGGTTATTATACCACCTTAAGAGGGATGTGGTTGGCCTTGGTCCGATTGAACCGTTGATAAGAGATTCGAATATAGAGGATATCAGCGGGATCGGCCCCTCGGATGTGTTCATAGTTCACAAAATATTTGATACGTTAAAAACGTCCATAGTTTTTGGGAGCATGGAGCGCCTGGCAACATATTCCAAGAGACTGAGCGAAAGAATAGGAAGGCCTGTGAGCGACAAGGTGCCAATAGTGGATGCCACCCTTCCCGATGGATCAAGGTTGTCGATTGTGTACAGCAGCGACGTTTCAATACGTGGACCAAGCTTTACAATAAGAAAGTTCTCGGACATTCCAATAAGTATAATCCAGCTGGTAAAGTATAACACTATGTCAGCTGAGGAGGCGGCTTACCTGTGGCTCGCTCTTGAATATGGACAGAGTGTCTTTGTCTGCGGGGAAACTGCTAGTGGAAAAACAACTGTTGTAAACGCCCTGGTTCCTTTCATTAGGCCTGAATCCAAGATATTCAGCGCAGAGGACACCCCTGAAATTCGATGCCCACAACCAGCCTGGCAGCAGCTGGTTACAAGGGAAAGAGGTTCTGAAGAAAGCAGGGTTACCCTTTTCGACCTGCTGAAAACAGCTTTGAGGTCAAGACCTAATTACATCATAGTCGGTGAAATAAGGGGGGCTGAAGGCTCAATGGCTTTCCAGGCTATGCAAACGGGACATCCAGTGATCGCAACTTTCCACGCAGCCTCGGTAAAGAGAATGATCCAGCGATTTACCGGTACCCCGATAAATATACCCGTAACTTTCATGGATAACCTTAACATAGCCCTTATCCAGCAGGCAGTTTACGTTAATGGAAAATTTCTGAGGAGAACAACCAGCATTAATGAAATAGAGGGCTATTACGAAGAATTAAATGGTGTCTCCACTAAACAGGTTTTCCAATGGGATCCATCGACGGACAAGCATCTCTTCAGGGGAATGAACAACTCCTATATTCTTGAGAGAAGGATAGCCCAGACCGCAGGATTAACTGATCCAAAGATCATCTATGATGAGCTCTTCAAGAGGGCACGAATAATTGAGCTGCTGGTAAGCAGGGGATTGAATAGCTATTTTGAGGTTTTCGAGAACATAAAGAAATTCTACCATCAGGGAGAAGGCGCTATTCTGGCAGGTAATTGAAATGCATGAGTCAAAGAGGTTGGGGGCACTTACAGGCATCGAGTTCAGCACGAAGAGTGTTGCTGTCACCCTTATATTTACCCTGATTTCTGCCATTTTCTTTCCTCTGTACATAGAGACAAGAAGCACGACATACGTTATTCTCGCTTCAGTATCGATGTCAATGCTCCTATACTCGCTTCTAAACCCGATAGTGCAGAGGCAGAACAGGAAGATAAACATTGACGGTTCAATCCCGTTCTTTATCACCGCCTTCGCAACCCTTTCTGTGAGTGGGGCAGACAGGGTGGAGATATTGAAAATTCTAGCAAAGAAGGAGAAACTTGGGTATATAAACGTAGAACTCAAGAAGATAGTAAACTTGACAAAAAACTGGAAGATGAGTCTTGGGGAAATTTCAAATTTCCTTGCGGAAAGGACGCCCAGTGATCTGTTTGCAGATTTTCTCTCAAGGCTGGGACAGGCAACAGACAGCGGCCAGAACTTTGATGAATTCCTTGCAACAGAAACAAACACGGTAATGGCGAATTACGAAAACAATTACGTTTCCGCCCTTTATTCGTTTGATCTCTTCAAGGATATCTATATCTCTATGCTTCTTTCCTTTGCCTTCATGATTGCATTCATCATGATTATGCCAATCCTCATACCGGTGAACATCGTTGTCATGATGATCCTTGCAGTTCTGGCAATGATTATGGGAGAAAGCATGATAGTCGTCGGCATCAAGACAGTTCTTCCATATGACCCCATATGGCAAAAAACAGGAATCAGGACAAACACGGAAGTTGTCCTGAAGATCTGGTTCATTGGCTTTGGCCTAATTTCGGCAGGGCTCCTTGCAGTCTTCTTCCTGACCCCATACTTTTCTTCAATACCTTTCTACATACTTATTTCAATCGCATTAACCCCACTTGCCGTACCCAGCATAATAGGCTCAAACACAGAAAAGGAAATTATGAAAAAAGAGGACATGTTCGGCAGTTTCATCCGGGCCCTTTCCGGCTCCGCATCATCAAGGGGGAACATAATAATAGATGCCCTTGGCGAGATTCAGCTTCATGATTTTGGAAAACTTACAAAGAATATCAGGGATCTGTATAAAAGACTGGTTTACAGAATCAATTCTCTTATGTCATGGAAAGATTTCAGTGCAGACACCGAATCAAGGCTGATAGAGGTATTCTCAGAGTCTTTTTCGGAAAGTGTGGAGCTTGGGTCTGACTCACAGAAATGCGGGAATATTGTTGCAGACAACTTCGACAGGGTGACGAGGATGAGGAAACGGAGGCATTCCAGTATAAGCAGTTTTATTGGCGTAATGTACGGGATATCTGCAGGCCTGGCATTTGCCCTGTCAATTTCATACGCAATACTGGGCTTTATCGGAAACATATTCAGCACTTTTCCTACCAGTTTTATCAGTGAGCTAGGGATTTTTGTCGCCCAGCCCACGAGTACGATGTTCACTGTGGAACTGTTTATTGTTGTAATACTGTTCATACACGCCTTTGTGGCTGGAACTGCCCTTAAGGTTGGGGACGGTGGCAAATTGATTCATGGGCTCCACCATTTTGTTGCCATGATCTGGCTCATATCGATCACGATGATTGGCACTAACATCATAGTTTCACATCTTCTGGTCTGATGGGATTTACCCATTTTCATTGAAATTCTGTGGCTTGGATGTGCAAAGTAATATATATCTTTAATATTGTAGTAATCCAATGGCAGATGAATCCCATGATGCAATTTCAGAGAAGAGAATATTATCTGCTCTCGATAATGCCATAAGGACAAGGGAAGTTGCTGAAAAAGGAGAAAAAATCCAGCTGCTTTTAAGGATGCTGAACAGTGCGGAAGCCCATGAGATATTCGCGAAAAGTGAAAAAGCAAGAGAGCTACTGTCGGTGCTTGCGGATTCCCTCATTTCTAATTATCCCGAAATTGCATCACCGGAGATCATGGAAACGCTGATGAACACCGGGATGAAGCAGGATAATTTGATTCTGGACTATATGAAGTCTATAGTCATGGCTAATGACGCTGACCAGGCTTCAAGATACCTGAGAACAGGATCATACATTCCCAGCCTGCCAACATCTGCTGAAACGATGAAGAAGATGGCTTTCATGACTGGCGATTATGAACACGCCTCCATAATACTTTCATCAAATGGAAGATTCGATAAGGAACTCTTCTCGGAATATGTTTCGCGGAGCCAAACGGAAATCATAAACTCAATAATCATACGAAATTTCAAGGAAAAGGATAAGTTGCAGGAACTTTCAGAATTCCTCAAGATGCTGAGGATCGCCACAAATAATCAGCTGTATGGAATAGAACTGGCTGCGGTGTATTCTAGAATTGGAGACATCAAATCCATGAAAAGCACCCTCAACGGCCTTGACCAGCGAAATATCAAGGACGGTGCCCAGAAGAACACCCTTGCGGAGCTGTATATATCTGCGGGTGAATTTGAATCTGCCCTGTCAATCGCAAGCGAGCTGCTTTCATCAGGTCTTGAAAACCAGGAGATCATCAAAATAAAGGCACTTTCCCTTTTTATGTTGAAACGGGAGGAGGAATGCCTGTATTTTCTCCAGCAGAAGGAATCTTACTGCCGGAAGAATGAAGAACTTCTCCTTATTCTATGCAAAGCAGGAGAAGCAATGGGAAATTACAGAGTTCCCCTGGACATTCTCTCCAGCGCAGAGAGTGCAATCCAGAAAAACCAGGTCTTGTGGAGATATCTGATTTCCTTTCTTGTAAAGGATTCAAAATTCGATCTGGCAAACAAAAAGCTCTCAGAGATGGAGAAAATTTTCCCGGATTCGAAGGAGTTATTTGAAGCCCGGCTTGCCCTGCAGATCACGTTAAAGAAAGACCTGGACGCAATAAATACTTCCCAGAGAATCTTTGAAAAGGATCCCGGAGATTACGATGCTGCAGATGTGCTTCTTAAGTCATTGTTTTCCTCGGGCGGATACCGTCAATTCCTTGATGTCTATGAAAGATCAATAAACGCTGAAATAATATCAGGTTACCGGACAAAAGCGGCATCAGCCATACTTTTTCTTGATGGCGTGGATGCCTTTGTCCAATACCTCAAGAAATATTCAATTAAAGCATCTGAACCGGAGATTATTGAATCCATTCTCTCTACGATAAGATCCGAAGAGCAGATCAGGAAGCTTCAACCTCTCATTGAAATTTCCGGTGAATTTGAAAGGGGGATTATCGGCATGATAATCTCATGGGTAAAAGGGATTCCCATAAGCAAGGATGATGCAGTTTCAGTCCTTGAGAAGTCATGCTCGGAAAAATTCGCTGCAATGGCAGCTATGCCTGTGCTCACGGAGCAACAAACGGATAGTTTGAATTCCAGGATAATAAGTTGTGGAGGCATGCTGATTGCCTCAATCCAGGATTCCATAAAGGAAATCAAGAATGGTACGCAAATAAAGAATATTGCAGATTACCCGTTTCTCAATTACCCGCTCACACAGATCCTTATTTCAACGAACAGGTTGAAAGAGGCTTCTGAATTGCTTGTTAAGTCCACGAACCCAAGGGATCCCGACCCTTATTACTATTACCTTGACGGGGTGATAGCAAAATTGGGAGGAAACTCCAGTGCTGCGAGCAAATCCGTTGAAAAGGCGCTTGACCTCTTAGATGCTGTTCCTTTCAGGGTATATTATCTAAAGGAATACATTGAGGAAAGTGACGGCAAGCATGTCATTTCCGAAATTGAGAAAATAATAAAAATGGGTGCTTTTTCTGCCCTGCCATTTCCAGAAATCTATGAATTCACAAGAACGATGGATGGAAACTTTTCCAGCAATTTAATAGATCTTTTTGATTATTCTGGAAAGGAAAATATATTTACAATGAGAATAAGGAGGGATCATCTCATTGAAACCATGGATGATCCCAAGGCTATCGACCTGTCGAAACAGATTATTGGCATGAATGATAGAAATGCCAGAGATGTGATGACCTATCTTGCGGTCCTGAAGAGATCGGGCAAAGGCTCAATGATTGAAGAGGTCATAGAGGTTCTATCCGGTTCTGACCTGAGCGGAGAAATTCACGCCAGTTTTGGCGATTATTACCAATCGAAGGGCGAATTCGACAATGCCATCTATCAATATAAGAAAGCAGAAGAAGCTGGATATGATCCAGACAAGATGCCGGGATATCCTGACTGCCTCATAGAAATGGGGAAATTCCAGGAAGCGGCGAGAGTTCTATCAAAGATAAAGAATAAGGGAATACTTGAAGTCAAATTGCTTGCGCGATCAGGAGAGATAGAGAAAGTGACCAGCCTCCTGAAAAACAAGAAATCGGCATCCAAGTCCGATAGTGAGATTTATACTTTTATCGTGCTCACGCTTTGGAAAAACACTGAGATAAGAGATACTCTTATCTCTCTCTTTGAAAGGGAAGGAGAACCGACATTAGGTAAACTTATTGCCAGGAAGCTTCTGGATTCTAGGGACAATGAAACTGCGATCCACATAATGAAGAATGTCCTGAAGAACGCCCCTCTTGATTGCGAGAATGCAATAATGCTCTGTGAAACTCTTGCCAGGATGGGCAGGGAAGAGGAGGCAAATATAATCCTCAGGAAGATGATGAAAGAAAATTTGAAGAAGGAGGATCTGCAACAACTCTTCACCGTTCTCACTGAGATAAATTACAACGCAAGACTGTTTGAGAATGTAATGAAAGCCTTTGAGGATTATCCAATGCTCATATCAAAGGACTCACTGAACTATATTGTCAGATCGATGATCGAGCTGGAATTCTACGACAAGGCAGAAAAGCTAATCTCAAAATTGCACAACAAAATGATTCCTCAGGATCGTTTTGACGAATACCATGAACTTCTTAGAAAGAAGGAGGAAATTGCAGAAGTCCTCTACTTCGCTGTGAGAGTTATGAAGCTTGAATTCAAGGCAGGGCGGAAACTTGATCAGAGGGAGGCGATTATAAAGGCTGAGATTCCCGTTGAAATCGCCCGTGATGTGTTTGAATTCTTCAGGGATAGTGATCCTGAAATCAACCTTCCGGCTGAAGCATATGATGCGTTGAGCAAGGAAACGTTGAAGGCAATAAGAAAAAAGACCAACATCCGTGGAATAAACGAAGTTACAATATCAGTGCTTTTTAACCTAATGCCCAGGAAAGATCCAGTGGTGGCAAAAAACCTCTATATCTATATTAGAAGATTGCTCAAAGAGAAAAGAATACCTAAGACTGAGGATGAGGAATTAAACAGGATGCTCAGGATTGCGATGAAGGAAAACCTGAAGCCTGATCCCATAAACATCATCGCCAGGTTTGATATTGGACTGAATCGATCACTGGAACTTCTTGCCCTCATGGATTATGTATCAAAAATGAATCCCTGGAGATAATTATGTTTCGAACAAACATATTCTGGAAAAACGAATTCTTTGATATAGTTACAGCAGTTATTGTGCTTGGTAGTGCATTTACCATAGCACTTACCGCAGATTTTCGCGTTGCGGTGAACAGCTATTACACGCTTTATTATCTCGTCCCAATTGGTTTTTTGGGTGCGATAACCGCCTTTCTAATGCACGAATTGGCACATAGGCAGGTTGCCATTAGATACGGTGGGGCAGCACACTTTAAGTTATGGCCACTTGGCCTGCTTCTTGCCCTCATGACGAGCCCGTTTGGGATGATATTCGCCGCACCCGGAGCTGTAATGATATACGCGATAGACGATCCTAACAAAATAGGGCTTGTTGCACTGTCTGGACCTGCAACAAACCTGGTCCTTGGCGTCCTCTTCATGATTTCTTCAACGTTCCTGACTGGATATGCACAGGGAATAACGCTCTATGTTGGTGAAATAAATGTCATAATGTGCCTGTTCAACATGATCCCTTTTCCACCACTTGATGGGTACAAAGTTCTTAAATGGGATTTGAGGCCGTATCTGGTCATGGTTTCATTAGCAGTATTGACAGAGTTATATGTAGTAAGAGGATTGATTTGAAAAAATTTAAAAAATTGTGAAATTTTATTTTAGAAAAATTGTGAACTGGTTAGTTCATGACATAAGCGTGAGGAATGCGGCTTTGGCACTGTGCAGCCTGTTCTCAGCTTCCTGGAAGATAACGCTGTTAATGCTGTCAGCTACCTCATCAGTTACCTCTAGTCCCCTGTGTGCTGGAAGGCAGTGCATGAATATGTAGTCCTTCTTTGCTCCGGATACCAGATCCCCATTCACCTGAAAAGGCTTGAACGCCTTCTCTTTTGTTTCCCGCTGTTTCTCTTCCCCCATTGATATCCATACATCAGTATAGATGATGTCCGCATCCATTACCGCCTCCTTTGGATCTACGGTGGTAACGATCTTTGACCCGGTTTTTCTTGATATTTCCTTTGCCTTTTCGATGAATTTTTCGTTTGGCCTGTATTCCTTGGGTGTGCCAATGGAAATGTCCATTCCGAGGAGAGAGCATCCCAGAACAAGTGAATTAACCATGTTGTTTCCATCTCCCACATATGAAAATTTAAGGTTGCTTGTCCTTCCCTTCTTCTCAGCGATTGTCATGAAATCTGCCAGAACCTGAAGAGGGTGTTCCACATCATCCAGGGCATTTATAACGGGTACTGACGAATGCCGGGCAAGTTTCAAGACGTTTTCATGGCTGAAAGCCCTGTAAGTTATTGCGTCGAGAAATCCGGAGAGTACCTTAGCGGTGTCCTCAACGGTTTCTCCCCTGCCCATCTGCATATCATTTGGATTGAGGTATATTCCGTGTCCACCCAGCTGTGTTATTGCAGTTTCCAGCGATATTCTCGTCCTTGTGCTGGGCTTTTCAAAGATCAATCCGATAGTGCGGCCATTAAGTTCAGACCGCTTCGAATATCTGTCTCTCTTCACCCTCAGTGCCAGAGCAATTACATCTTCAATGTCATCCTCCATGTCAAGGATTGAGATTAGATCTCTTTTCATGCTGAATCACTCCAGAAGAGAGGGTATATCAACCGGGTATTCCGCTACCTTTACGCCAGCTTCCCCAAAGGCCTTTATCTTTGATTCGGCAGTTCCCACTCCCTTTTCAATAATTGCGCCTGCATGGCCCATCCTTTTTCCTGGTGGTGCGCTTCTTCCCGTTATGTAAGCAACAACCTTCTTTGAAACGTGTTCCTTTATGTATCTGGCGGCTATTTCTTCATTGCTGCCCCCTATTTCTCCCACAAGGACAATTTGATCCGTTTCATCATCCTTCTCGAATTCTTTCAGGACGTCAATGTATGTCATTCCGACCACAGGATCGCCACCAAGTCCAATAACCGTGCTTTCTCCCATGCCTGCTTCGGTAATCGCGTTTACGATTTCATATGTAAGCGTACCGCTTCTTGATGCGACTCCAATTTTTCCCTTTTTGAAAATCTTGTTTGGCATAATGCCGATCTTGCATTTTCCAACTGCGGTAATCCCTGGGCCATTTGGACCAAGTACAATGGAACCCATCCTTCTTGCGTTGTGGACAATATCCATTGAATCGTGGAATGGTACGTGCTCCGTGAGTATGTAAATTATCTTGATGCCAGAGTATATGGCTTCAAGGGCAGCATCCTTGACATAGGGTGCAGCCACACTGATCATTGTTGCATCCGGCTTAAGGTGCAGTGTTTCGCTCACGTTGTCAAATATGGGCACCTGATCCATGAATTTGCTTCCACCTTTTCCCGGTGAGGTGCCAGCTACAATCTTTGTTCCGAACTTCAGCATCTCACCGGCGTGAAATGATCCCTGATGGCCGGTTATCCCCTGTACTATTACTTTTGTCTTTTCATCTACAAATGAACTCATATTAATTACCTCCTGCAAGTTTTACAACCCTCTCTATGGCTTTCATCATACCGGGAAAAGAATCTATTCCTCCATCTGAGAGAATCTTCCTTCCCTCATCTTCCTTGACCCCACTCAGCCTGACAACTATGGGCTGGGAAATCTTGTACCTGTTCTTTGCCTCCACGATTCCGGTAGCAACTGTGTCGCACTTTGTGACTCCCCCGAAGATGTTTACGAGAATGGCCTTGGGTTCAGCCTTCAATACGAAATCAAAAGCCTTCGCGACAATCTCCACATTATCCGTTCCTCCAAGGTCGAGGAAATTCCTTGGATAACCCTTGTGCAGTGTGAGTGCATCCAGCGTAGCCATGGTCAATCCTGCACCATTTGCAATAACGCCTATATTTCCGCCAAGTTCTATGAAAGAGTATCCTGCTGCGTTAGCCTCCAGCTCTAGCGGGGTTTTTTCCGGATCTACCACGTTGAACTCCTTATGCCTGAATATTGAGTCGCTGTCTATTATGACCTTGGCATCAGCAGCTATAACCTTCCCCTCTCCAGTTATAACCAGTGGATTGATTTCTACAAGTTCACAATCTTTCTCCTCAAATATCTGGTATAATTTCTTCAGTATTGCGGAGAATTGCTTCCCTATTTCTGGAGACAATTCCATGAACTTTACAGTCTCCCTTGCAATGAAATCAGAATATCCAAGTATCGGGTCTACTGTCTTAATGAATATTTTTTCCCGGGGCAAGGTTTCAATCTCCACGCCACCCTGTGCAGTGGCCATTATGATGGGGCTCCTTGATGTCCTGTCAAGAGTCACGCTCACATAAAGCTCTCTCTTGATATCTATCATCTCTTCAATAAGGAGTTTTGAGACCGTATAATCCCTTATTTTTGAACCAAGGAGTTCTGATACTCCCTTCTTTAGCTCTTCCGGTGTCTTTGCAAACTTTATTCCGCCGGATTTCCCCCTTCCTCCAAGAAGAATCTGTGACTTTACAACTACCGGTTTCGTGAAAGCCTTCACATCATTCATGTTTTCAACAACATAACCTTCTGGCACCGGGATTCCATATTCCCTGAAAATGGACTTGCCCATATATTCATAGAGATTCAATTAATCACCGCAGGGAAATCGGTTCAATATAAATAAGATTATTTAGAGATTGGAAAAAAGTTGGGAATAAAAAAGAGAAATTTTAAGGAAATTGAAAATATCGGCTGGCTTCAGTATGGTGGCATGCCGCCCATGCCGCCCATTCCTCCCATACCGCCCATGCCGCCCTGGCCACCCGGTCCGCTTTTCTTTGATGCAATGACATCATCGATTCTCAGGATCATGGTAGCAACTTCCACGGCACTTTCCAGAGCGTTTCTCTTTACTCTGAGAGGGTCATAAACGCCCTTCTCCTTCATATCACCAATTTTATTGTTGGTGAAATCTATTCCGAAGTTTATTTTTCCGTGTTCGTGCTCGGCTTTCAGGTTGATGAGCGTGTTTATTGGATCCATTCCTGCATTTTCGGCAAGCGTCCTTGGAATCACTTCCAAAGCCTTGGCAAACGCCTCAATGGCCAGCTGCTCTCTTCCGCCGACGGATGCCGCATAGTTCCTTGTCCTGAGAACAAGCTCAGCTTCTATTGCGCCTCCTCCCGGAAGTGTCCTGCCATCTTCCTTTGTTATGGCAACAACCCTGATTGCATCGTTGAGTGACCTTTCTATCTCAGAAACAACGTGCTCAGTTCCTCCCCTTATTAGTATGCTCACTGCCTTTGGATTTGCACACCCTGTTATGAATGTCATCCTGTCGTCACTGATCTTCTTTTCCTCAACTTTTTCTGCCTTTCCGAGGACAGATTCTGTCAGATCATCAAGGTTCGTTACAATTTTTGCTCCAGTGGCCTTTGCCAGCTTCTCCATATCACTCTTTTTTACCCTTCTTACTGCATATATGCCTTCCTTTGCAAGATAGTGCTGGGCGATATCGTCAATGCCTTTCTGGCAGAGAACAACGTTAGCCTTGCTCTTCTTTATCTTTTCAACCATCTGCTTGAAAGTATCAGATTCCTGGTTCAGGAAATCTTGTATTCTTGATGGATCCGTGATCTGGACCTTTGCCTCTATTTCTGTCTTCTTTATCTCAAGGGCACAGTCTATAAGAGCAACTTTTGCACCCTTAACAACCGATGGCATCTTGGAGTGAACTTTTTCCTTGTCAATCACAAGACCGCTTATGAACTGGGTATCTGAAACGCTTCCGCCTGACTTCTTGTCTACCTTTATGTTTGCGGTATCTACCCTTATCTTCCCATCTTTCTCTTCTGATACTGCATTTACAGCCTTAACCACCAAATCACTGAGAGTATGTGATGTTAATCCGATATTCTTTCCTGCAAGAGCAGTTTCTGATATCTGCCTGAGAATTTTGTCATCCGGGGATGTTGTTGCAATTAAATCAAGATTCCTCTTGACCTCATTTACAGCAAGCCGGTATCCGTTTGCTATAACTGTCGGATGGACTCCTTGCCCCAAAAGCTCTTCTGCCTGTTTGAGGAACTCCCCGGCCAGAATAACTGCGGTCGTGGTTCCATCTCCAACGGCTGAATCCTGTGCCTTTGCTACCTCAACGATCATCTTGGCAGTGGGATGGTCAACGTCCATTTCCTTCAATATTGTTGCACCATCGTTCGAGATTATTATATCTCCAATGGAATCAACCAGCATCTTGTCCATTCCCTTAGGGCCTAGTGTGGTTCTGACTGCATCAGCTATTGCTTTTGCGGCCTCTATGTTAGCCTTCTGGGCATTCTTCCCTTGTTCCCTGTTTGTACCTTCTTTTAGCACGAAAATTGGCATGTTTCCTGTTAACATTAGTTTTTCACCTCAATTGGTGGATAAATTTGTTCTTCAATATAAACTTTTTTGTAATGATCAGACTCTCC
>JAJZXT010000166.1 GCA_021806355.1 Thermoplasmata archaeon | reverse complement strand
ATCAACACCCATGATGCCGGGAACTCCATTCTCTCTTAATAAAGTATCAATTTCTACAAAAGCGGCGGTAGATAATCCGGCGCATTCCTTAACCACAACACCTGATGCTGCAATAAATCCGCTTTGTCTAATGCTTTTCTTAAGGTTATACGTGAAAATAGAGGGAAACGTGAAAAGAACTATCTGTCCTCCATACGAAGGGTCAGTTAAAACTTCTAAATATCCAGTTGGCGCTGTGGTAAATATTAGTTCTCCAGAAATTTCGGTGATTGCACCAAATGCCTCCCCCTCAAAGACGTTTCCATCTTCAAGGAGAAGGTATTTCTTCAATTATTCACCTTCCTCCTGTGATGATATTTGTAATCTGCTTTCAATAATCTTGTTGCATTTGCACTCATCATCTTTCTACCACTCTAAACTTATAGGATAGTTTCAAAACATATAAAACCATTTTTGTAACCAGACTTGGTTACCAGTTATTTGATACAACTCAGGAAAAAAATGCTATGTTATGATCACTTCTCCCCCTTATAGGGAACCGGAGAATTCTTGGCAAATGGGTTTCAATATGGAATGAATTTAAGCTACTTTCTGAAATAGGCTCCAGGTTAGCGACCCAGATAGTGGTCATTCGAAAGGAAATGGGCATTTATATTTTCAAACACGCATTTCTTCAAAATTCATTCAAGATAAAATTTAGTCAACCAATAGAGCGGCACTATTGACATTTGCGAACGAAGCCTTATGGGGAAATGTAAAATGAAATTGTTACTTTATGAGATCAATTAGCTTGGATGCTTCTGGAATGCTCAACTCCTCTATTGATCCTTTCTTGCTCTCGCGAAGGAATTTTTCAAGTTTTTCCTTGGATGATGGGTTCCTTGATAGAAGGTTATTTATGAAGCTTATTTGCTTTGGAGTTGCATTTCTTCCAGTGCCCTGAACCTGCATCCCTTCTATCTTTGGAAGCGATTTGAGCTTGTCAATAAGTTCAGAAGCCTCCCTTGATGAAAGTTCGGAAACATTGCCTTTTTTCTTTCCTTTTAGAAAGTCAGCTAGGGCGCCTGATCCACCCTTTGAACTCTTTTCAAGATTTGAAATGAATTCAATCTGCTTTGGAGAAATACCGCGTCCTTCTTGAGAATTAGTGCTCCCATCCTTATCATATGCCATGGCGATCCAATCAACATAAAACTTCAAGCTATTTTACATTAACTGATCTTAAGGTTGGCAAATACTGCTAAATGAGGTTCGAATTATTTCCTGAGAAAATCAATGTAGGTATTCTTTATGTGCAGATATTCCCTGATTCCATGTATGCTGCCCTCTCCCGCTTGTCCGGTGAGTCGAAATCCGGTGTGGTAACCCTGGCTGCTTTCAGGTCCCGGCATATTGATGTACAACTCTCCAAACCTTATCTTTTCGGAAAATCTCATTGCCATTCCCAGATTGGATGTGAAGAGATATGAGGCCAAGCCATATTTTGAATCATTTGCTTTATCTAGTAATTCTTCCTCATCAAACACCCTCATAGCGGGAATGACGGGGGCGAAAATTTCTTCCTGAAATATGGAAGACTTTTGTTCATCGCTCTCAACCAGAACTGGCTTGCAGAAGAATCCATTATTGAATCGGTTATTCAATGTTTCCTTGCTCATCTCTGAAACGACAGATCCAGATTGCAGTTCTTCAGAAACAAGTTTTGATGTGCTGGATAGAGCTTTTTTGTTGATTAGAGGGCCCATCGTGGCATTGGTAGGATCCCCGAGAATAATCTTCATGGACGCATTCCTGAATGCATTCAAGAAAGCGTCATAAATATCTCCGTGAACATAAAGTCTTTCTGCGGCAACGCAGGATTGCCCAGCATTACTGTATTTTGCCCACATCAACGAATTCAATGCATCATTCAAATTTGCATCCTTCCAGACCATGAAGGGGGCCTTTCCACCCAGTTCTAGAATCAGTTTTGCCATATTTGCAGAGGCCTTTTCCATAATATGCTGTCCAACCACGGTTGATCCTGTCATTGTTATAAGTGAAACTTTTCTGCTCGTTACAAGATAATCTCCTATAGCGGAACCAGATCCTGTGATAAAATTGAGAACTCCTTTCGGTAATCCTGATTTTGCAAATTTATCCACGATCCATTCAGCAGAACCAGGCGTATCACTGCTGGGCTTTAAGACTATGGTATTTCCAGTCAAAAGTGCAGGGGCTAATTTTCTGATTACCATGGCAGCTGGGAAATTCCAGGGAGTGAGTGCTAGAACAACGCCATAAGGAACCCGGTACTGAAGGATTTTTCTTGTATTTGTGTCTCCTTCTACAAGATCGCCATTCAGTTTTCTTTCAAATCCAATATAATAAGAAAGTTGGTCGAGGACGCCATCAACTTCACCCTTAGCTTCACTTATTATTTTTCCATTCTCCCTCATTAAGATATTTTCAAGTTCCGATCTATTTTTTTCTATTAGTTCATAAGTTTTCCTTAAAAAAATTCCTCTTTGGGAGCTTGTCAAAGATGACCATGAGGGAAAGGCGTCCAAGGCAGAATCAAGGGCTAATTCGGCCTCATTTTCAGAAGCGGAAGGAAATTTATACAGAAGTTCACCCGTTACAGGCGATAATTTCTGAATAGCTTCAGGATTTTCCGCTTTTACTTGTTCACCATCAATAAAAAATTTCATGACCGAACACCTGAATCACTTGATAAAATTTTTGCCTCCTGAGGGTGGATAGGCTCAGCCCATTTTTCTCCCCATTCCCTCAAATCATTGAGTGCAAACTTTAATGCTTTTCCCTTCTCCGTTAGATTATATTTTACCCTAAATGGCCTGGTAGAGACGACTTCTCTAGATACAAATTCCTGCTCCTCAAGGTATTTTAATGTTCTTGACAATGTTCTCGGGCTGATATTCACAGCGTTCTTGAGAAGCTCATTGAACCCCTTTGACTCGTCGCTTAAGTGCCTTATAATTATGAGATTCCATTCACCACCGATGAGCCGGATAGACTTGACAATAGGGCAATCTGGAGAGGCATTGACAGTTTCTACATTCATTTCATTCAATTTCCTCAACACTATCAGATTGATAGTGAATATTCATATTTAACTCCTATGGGGGAAACCTTCATCAACCGTTGATGAAGGTGATCCAATCGTTATATCGTCGGATTAGCATTCAGGCAACTTCCCTGAAAGGCGAAGTTCATATGAAATCTCCTTGGCAAAACAGAATTTAATAGAAAAGATGGAATCAGTCCATCTTTACGAGTTCCAGGTTAATATTGATCTTTATGGATTCCCCGACCATTACTCCTCCACCTTCCAGAACCATGTTCCATACGAGGCCATATTCCTTTCTGTTTATGGCGCCCACCAGTGATATTCCCTGCCTTAACTTTCCATATGGATCGGTTATCGGGCCATTCCTTTCAACCTCAAAGGTGTGTGCCTTAACAACGTCTCTAATCTTGAGATCCCCAGAAATTTTGAAATTGTCTCCATTTTTCTTAATGGAAGAACTTTTGAAGACTATTTCCGGAAAGGTTCCAACATTGAGGAAGTCAGGTGATTTTAGATGATTGTTCCGGTCTTCATTTCCTGTCTCTATACTGGCAGAATCGATAGTTACCGTAACAGATGATTTTTCTACGTTTGACAAATCCTCGATCCCAATCACACTAAATTTCTTGAACCTGCCGCTGACGTGTGATATCATCATGTGCCTTACAGTAAACTCAATACTCGAATGCTCCTTATCAATGCTCCACTTTCTTATCTCTTCATTTTTTGCTATTTCCATGATAGCTAATATCATTTTTATATATAAAAATAAAATATCATTCCTTTTACCAGATAACATTGAGGTTAGCTAGATGTTTATGATCTAATCCCTAAAAATGAGGCCGAATTTTATCATATCATAAAATTTGCCTTTGAGGAAAATTGAATCCTTTTCAATGCCTTCAATGGAGAATCCATTCTTGATGAGAACTCTCATGGAGGAAGGATTGTTATGCATCACTGAAGTGTATAACCTGTGCATTTTGAGGGTTCTATAAGAATAGTCAACAACCAGCCGAAGCGATCCTCCCGCTATTCCTTTATTTCTATACCTTGAATTTACCCAGTATCCTACATGTGCACGTTTATTTTCATAATCGATATCTTTCAATCCTATGATGCCCACAGGTTCATTCTTGTATATTATGAACCAATCAATGATGAATGGCCTATCAATCTCAATCCGGTTCTTTTCAATAAACCACCTTGCATCCTCTTCGGTGTATGGATAAGGAAAGCCTGCAGAACCTATGGTTTGGGAAATACTCGGATCGTTTGCCAGAGATGCTAATTTTCCTGCATCCTCAAGTTTCAATGGCGATTCTAATTTAACATCCCCTGATGCAAGCAATATTCGTTCCACAGGCTTCTAATGAAACTTTGATATATAAAAGTGCATGATGCCCGGGCTTTTTTTGGATTTTATTTTGTTAGGAAGGGATATCGCATCATCTTTGTGAAAATTATATATCTAGAACATAATCAAAGTGCAATGCCACAAGTGGAAGAAACTTTGCATAAAATCATCTTAGGCGATTCACGAGACTTGTCTTTAATACGGGATAAGAGCGTGAATCTTGTTGTCACTTCTCCGCCATATCCAATGATAGAAATGTGGGATGACCTCTTTTCCTCAATGAATAATGACATTCAGAGCAATCTCAAGTCTGGGAATACAATGGCTGCGTTTGAAATGATGCATACAGAACTCGATAAAGTTTGGCAGGAATGCTTCAGAACATTGGATGACGGCGGAATTATGTGCATTGTTATTGGTGATTCTGCAAGAACCGTTGGAGGGAATTTTCAGCTTTATCCTTCCCACTCAAGAATCATATCAAAGATGTTGAGTATGGGGATGTCTTTTCTTCCATCAATAATATGGAGCAAACCTACGAATTCTCCTAATAAATTCTTAGGTTCCGGAACATTGCCTGTGAGTGCTTATGTTAAAATGGAGCATGAAAACATATTGATATTCAGGAAGGGGGGAAGAAGGGAGTTTACTAAAGCCGAAAAGCCATTGAGATATGAAAGTTCAATTTTCTGGGAAGAGAGAAATGAATGGTTCTCTGAAATATGGAAGGGAATAGTAGGAAAGAGGCAGGAACTCGTCAACGACGGCAGCAGAAAGAGGAGCGCCGGATTTCCCATCGAGATTCCTTTAAGATTGATAGCAATGTTCTCAATCATAGGGGATACGGTGCTTGATCCTTTCGCTGGAGAGGGAACCACGTCAACTGCAGCAATGCTTCTAAGAAGGAATTCATTGGCAGTGGAAATTGACGAGAATTACCTTAATCGCTGCCGCAATAACGTCAATTCTGCTCAAAACGACTTAAACAGGCTAATCGATGAACGAATTCTCAGGCACAGTTCATTCATTATGGAGAAGAAGAATAGGAACCTGGAATATTTTAACCGTCCATTGGGAACCCCCGTGGTTACCAGTAATGAACAGTGGATAACGATGAATAAAATACAGGATATTCATCAAACAAAGAGTTCCTCAATTTTTAACGCCGAATTCAGGATTTCATACTGCGATTCATAAACACTATTCTGCATTGAATGATCAATTGCGGTTCACTATCATCGGATATGATTTCTCCCTGCAAAAAGAAGTGAATGCGCGACTCAGTTCCGAATCTAGCAGGGAAAACTCTTGCACCTCTAAAATTGTGAATCTTTTTTCTGTTGAATTGCTTATAAAGGCTTTCCGATAGAAAAAAGTGCGAGGGATGGGATTTGAACCCACGAACCCCAACGGGACAGAATCTTAAGTCCTGCACATTTGACCAGACTCTGCAACCCTCGCATTTGGAGAGTTTACCACATCACTCAAGAGGTAAACTGATGCCAGTTTCAACGAAACAGGAATTTTTGCTATTTCCATCAACCGCACTGGCAATGCGCTTCATGTTATTTCGCTTTATTTAAGTTTCGAATCATGGATTCAGCCAAAATATTTGATATATCAAGAAGAAAGGAATCGAAAAAATGATTACTTAAATACTCTTAACGGATTTCGTCATTATGGTATATCAAGGAGGTTTTCCCGATAATGGGGAAATTGTTAACTTTACAGTGGAGGATGAACCAAAATGGGTAAAGGTAAAACTTAGTGATGGTTCAGAAATACAGATCAAGATGGAGATTGTTGCCATAATGAAGAATGGCAATGATCCTAACACCGGTTTACCCATATATATGGTGCAGGCAACCAATATCATTAGGTTGAATAATATACCGAAAGAGCTTATAAGCAAAAAACCCAAAGAAGGAGACAAAGGGCAGAGTGGTCTTTACAGATAATTGATAAGGAGGGTACCCAATGGAACCGGAAATGGATGAAAGAGATCGGATGATCTTAGAAATTCTTCAGAACAACTGCAGGACCACTAACACTGAAATAGCACTTTCATTGGGCGTCTCCGAAGGAACTATAAGAAAAAGGATAAAACGCCTTGTGGATGATGGGATAATTGAGAAATTCACGATTGTTACAAAGAAGGCGGGTCAGGACGCCCTCATATTGGTTAGAGTTGATACCCGAGAATCCGGGCAAACAATAAGAACACTCAAGGAAAGGTTTAAAGAAGTTTTTGAATTTTCGGGAAAGACAGACATCGCAATCAGGGTAAAGGCTTCTTTTATTGGAGAAATTAACACAATTGTCGATGAAATAAGAAATATATCCGGAGTACGGTCTACAGAAACTCTCATCAGATTGAAATAGTCAATCCGTTTGAGTAGGTATCATCAATTAAATCAGATAAATTAGATACCATGAAAAAGGATTTATCACCGTGAGCGAGAAAACTCACTTCTTCAAGGGTGGGATGAAAACGAACTGCTGTGTTGAACAAATATTTAACTCCCTTGTAGCTTTTCTACATCCTCCTTTGAAGGGACAACTTCCCACGAAAGGATT
>JAJZXT010000162.1 GCA_021806355.1 Thermoplasmata archaeon | reverse complement strand
TGTTTTCACCTCTTCAATGCCATTTCCCATGGATGCAAGCTTATCCTGCATCTTTTCTATCCTCAGTGACAGATCACTGAACCTGGAGATCAGATCTGTCAGTATGATGCTGTCTGTTTCCGGAAGCCCGTCCGAAGAGGCAAGTATTTTGCCCAGTGATCTCTTTCCGAAAATGTCTGAAGCCTCTATGCTGATGCCATGAATTGCAAGGAGAGCATGGACCTTATTCTTTATGGAGGTGATCTCCTCTCCAAGAGACCTCCTGTATCTTACGGCTGTTCTCAGTTCATCAACCTCCTTTGAGGGAAGGTATGATTCAGGAAGATCACCCGTACGGAGAAGCCTTGCAAGAATCCTTGCATCATTCTTATCCGTCTTCTTGTTTGATTTGAATACTGGCTTCAACTCCTTTGGGTTTGCAAGGTGCAGATGGAATCCATTATCCCTCAACAGATGGGCAACATACTTTCCTGATGTTGATGATTCAACGGCAATCTCTGCATCATCTTTACTGTATTTCTTCATGAACTTATTCCAGTTCTCTTCACTGTTGTCCATTTTGTACTCTTCCAGTATAGTTCCAACCTTATCCGTAACACATACGGATTCGCTAAGTTTATGTGCGTCTATCCCTATATAGATTCTGTTACCTCCTATGGTAATTCCGGGAAATATGTGGCCGGTAAACACTCTACTATTCGTCTCTTTCGAGGCATGGTATCGATCCGTAAGCTGCCAACCTTTTACACGAGTTCAGGACTCAAAGACCAAATCGGCAGCCTTCCCTGGACTCGTACTCCACAAGTTATGGAGTACGATCAAAAAACTTCTTTCATAATAGTAGATCAAAATGCCTGTGCTTTCCAACTATACATGGAAAGCGTTAATTTGTTAATAAAACTTACTAACCTATACCCAATTAGGTATTAATCCGGTCGGGCCCATAAATATAATATATCTCTCAAAACTTAAAACTTTGCTCTTACATTGCATTTTCGGGAGAAAATCTAATGACGGGAATCCAACATCCAAAACAATGTTTATTAAAGACACCATAATGTATACACTATGGATCAAGAAGTCCAGATGGACATTAAAGATGTGAGACTTGTTGTCGAAAAACACCTTAAAGATTTGGGTATAGAAGGACCAGCTAGGATTGCATCTGCAAAATTCTATCAGGGCTATTGGGACATCGTCGTTGTCTATTCAAGAGACATAGAAGTTGGGGATAAAAAGCAAAAAACAGGTATTATTGCCGCATTGGTGATAAATGATTCTACCAGAAAGGTTGAGGCATTCAAAGAGAACCCGACATAAGGACACTCTTTCACATGGGATTGATCATCGAACAGATTGAAGTAAAGGGCACAAGCAAGAGTGCCAAATTCTCCGCATTGATAGATTCTGGAGCGGAAGGTAACTACATAAATGCTGTATTACCCAATGGAATTAGACCAGAACGACTTGGATTTATGTCTTACGGTGAAATTCCTGTTTCTATACCAGGGTCATCGTCCAAGGAATTACATGGTTCGTTGACATTCGAGTATCTAAAACTGAATGGGATTATAGTTTCTGAACCGGAATTCATAATTCTCGAAAATATGGATTTTCCAGCCATAATTGGAGTGGAAATACTTCAAATGATTGGATTGAAACTGGACTTCAGAACTGATACTATGAGGATCTGAATACCCGGTCGTTCTTGAAAACAAGAAGAAAATGATGTTCAGTTTCGTTTTCACGATTCTTCTTAAAAATAAGGTTTGTCATAAATAGAAATATATTTAGGTAACCTAACTATTAGGAAACCTAATATGTCTAGAAAGGTGCCGGATAAAATATCTAACCACGCAGTTGAAAATCTTGGGGATGTCTGGACGGATTTTGGAACGCTGATATCAAAATTCACGAAGATTTCAAGATTGAATTCGAAAAGGGCACACCTTACATTACCGCAGGCCTGGGCATTGCAAGTGATATCGACACGAAAAGGAATTTCTCCCAAGGAGATATCTACCTATTCAGGAACGACACTTCCGAGTATCACTGATTTATTAGACGGATTGAGCGCTTTAGATTATATCTATAGGATCAGAAGCAACGAAGATAGGAGGAGAGTTGAAATATCAATCTCTGAGAATGGAAAAGAGAGGCTCATGAAGTTTCAGAAAATGCAACAGTCAATGACAGAGAAACTTGAGAAGTCACTCAATATTGAAGATATGAGTGCATTCTCTAAAATTATAACAACTATGGTAAAAGTTCTAAGTACTATGGAGGAAACGGATGGTGAATAAGTGTCTTCTGACGAGAGTCAAGGTAGCATAATTAATGAAAGAGTGCAACCAACAAATCACCCATATCTAATAATGGTTGGAATTGTAATGGGTGTGCTCATGGGCGCTCTCGACAATCTTATTGTGACGACTGCAATGCCAGCTATAGTTGGCGCCTTGCACCAGCCCAACGGTCTTGCACTCCTGATTGGTGCTTATATTACTTCATCCGCGGTCGGGATGGTCATATTCGGGAAGCTTTCTGACCACTTCAGTAAGAGAATAATTCTTCTGCTAACATTAGCAATCTTCATCACAGGTTCAATCCTGGCGGGATTAAGCCTGAATCTACCAGAATTGATTGCGTTCAGGGCAGTTCAGGGGCTTGGAAGTGGGGGGTTTCTACCTGTGGGACTTGCTGTGATAGCAGTAGTTCTCCCACCAGCTGCGCGTGCTAAATTGACAGGCGCAGTAACCAGTTTCATTGGGATTGCCATTGTGGTTGGTCCTGAAATTGGAGCATTCATCGTTGATGCAACAAGCTGGAGATGGGTTTTTTACGTGAATATCCCGTTCGGTATAGTCTCCTTCATTCTTGTATGGTTTTTACTGAGTCCACTCAGACCCATTTCCCGTGGTAAGTTTGATTATTTAGGCTCCATTCTTCTTGCCTCATGGGTATCACTTCTGACATTCCCCTTAATAGAAATTGCATATTCTGGATGGTCTCTGAGAAACCCATGGACTGTTGCCTTTTTTGCATCCGCCGTGATGCTATTGGCCTTTTTCTTGCTGGTTGAAATGCATATTGCCGAAGAGCCTGTAATACCTCTCAGAATGTTTAGGCATAAAACAATAATTTCTGACAGTTTTCTTAGTTTCTTTCGTGGCGGGATTCTTTTTTCCCTTAGTACATTCATCGCCATATTTGTAACGGAGGTTCTTTTCGGAACAGCAGATATGCTCAGGAACGTTCTGTATGGTTTCGTCGTTCCTATGGTGATAGGGTCAATACTCGGAGGGGTTTTATTGCCAAAGCTATCCTACAGGTTTTTTTGCATCATAGGAACGATTTGCATGGCACTTGGTTTTCTTCCACTTCTGACAATATCACCGAGTACACAACCTTACATATTTTGGGGGCCGTTCCCTGTCTTAGGCTTGGTGGAGGGGCTGATACCGATAGGCTTTGGCGTTGGTTTTACAATGGCGGCCACGACTCTTTCTGCGCAATACTCAGCAGAACCGAGAGATATTGGAGCGTCAAGTTCTATTGTGCAATTTATGGGCAATATTGGAGGAAGCATTATCCTCTCTATCCTGACGGCATTCATCTATTCCAGATATAAAGAATTAGACTTGATGAGCCATGTGACTTCTACGAATCCGGGCAAATATGGAATTAATGCCATAGCTATGTCTTCCGCCATACAGGAATCTTTCCTCATTCTGTTCATTCTGTCTTTATTCACTATAATTTCGGCATTCTTCATCTATGGTCGTCTTCCACACACGTCTCGCGAATTTAAAGATAAAACCCAGCAACCATAGACATAACTGGTGTTTTGCTGTAGCTAATGCATTCGGGTTTACACATTACATATTGGACTTGGTTACACCTATAATGAAGTCCGGTCTGGCCCATTCCATATACGTTTTGGTTTTATGCCAAATATCACAAAACACTATTTCTGTAGTGAGTTATATGTACATGTATTTGTATGTTTTCTGACTTTCATTTATATATCAAAGATCTACTTTTTAAAGTAAAGATCTTATCTATTTTCTACAAAATTCTGTAAATTTTTTTGCATAACTTCCTAACTTCCACAGAAGATTAATGTAAAATGGCTGGTGTTAGTTAAAGGTGTAAACCAATGGGAATGCAGACAAGCCATTGTGCCTGTTTCAAGGAAGATTGCTGATCTTTCCGGAAATCTAATGTCTTCGAATTAAATTTTGTAGAGTTTAGGTATTAAATATCTCTTTAATGTAGGTAGCATTACTTTACCAATGGATGATACATTCATTATCCAGCGTGCAGAGAGCATTCTCAGGGAATGTAAACTTGGTGTCTTCCCTTTAGATTACCTTGACAGTAAGGCTGAATACAGGGAAATAGCCCTGCCTGTGGGAACTGATATATTTCTATACAGGGAGACTGAAGGAGTAAACCTGGTCATTGATGGAAACAAGATGTATTTCAACGAGAGACAGGTTGCAAAATACTGCTTTTACTGTGCTGTGATGGGCTATGAAAAAATTCAAATTCCTGATGTCGTGGAAACATTTGAAATTGTAAAACGATTTGAAGGAGATCTTCAGAGCGCTTCCTCCATTATATCAGAACTCAGAAAAAAAATGTTCATTCAGGATTTTTACAAGATGAAAGATATACTGGAGGAAAAAAATCCCTCCTTTAAGATTATATTTTATGAGTGGGGAGATTGAATACCTCCTTAATTTTACTGGATCAGGAATGTCAGAGCCTGAAACCGACTCCATTCATGCCCTGTCCACCCATAAAGTCACCAGATGTAACTGCATGTTCCAGTGTCCTGTACAGAAGATATGTGACAAATATCTCTGGTTGAATATCCCCGGTTATTGTTCCCTCAAAATATTTGCTCTCAAGATGATGTTTGATCTCGCCAACAACATTTCCATTGCTTGATATCTTTATATCCCTGCCACCTATGTTTTCTGTGACTTCGTACTTCTGACCTTTTTGAGTCCTAATTTCAGCCCTACGGTTGTGAATATCCATCTGCCCAATTTCATTTCCACTTGAATCTATTATGGAATAGTTCTTAAAAGTGCTTATCATCTTTTTTGGCTTGTTATGCTGTGTCCTTAAAAGGACGCTTCCCTGAGGATCATTTAATTGAAAATTTGCCTCAAATGTTCCCATTAATCCCCCACTAAAACTTACGGAGCCAATAGTTCCCTGTTCGTTTTCAATTACCAATTCAAGTCCATGGCTCATTACACCCATTCTTCCCATTGTCTTGAAGTGCTCTCCTGCGACAGGCTTTAAGTTTTGGTTACTTACTTGACCTGCTGGTTGAGCCGCCCCACACTGAGGGCAAAAGGATGCTTCGTCCTGAATATCTGCTCCACATGAAACACATTTCGCCATGTAACATTATTCATTATGCAGTATATATATTGATTCCTTGGAATTGCGTTGACACATTGATCCTGCAATTGAGATTACTGTGATGGACATTCCATGAGTTTCACGCCATCGTACACCATATTTTCTTATGCTTCCAGCTTTGCATGATGGTGAGAGGCCGAGGATGATGGACAAATGTACTGCACATCAATATATTATACAGGATCGTCAGTTACTGAAATACGGTACATCCTTCTTTTATCAAATTCTAACGGTCTGGTTTCTGTAGATGTACCTGTCCATTGTTATTTCAGCAATATCAGTCAGGTATAGTCCGATTCTTGTTATTTCCTCTGTTATCGAAGACACAGTGACATCATTGAATTTTCTCTGGTTTATCTTACTTTTAATTTCTTTTATTCCGTCTTTGCTGTTCACAATCTCATTCAGGGTTTGAAGATCGGCACCCATGAACGCGGTAGTGGACTTCTGAAGAAGTTCATTTGTAAAGCGCATGAAATCAGTTAGAATCTTCTTTTTTTCACTGGAATTCAGCTCTCCGTTCTTCAATGAAATGCATATGTTAACTGAATGATCGGCAATCCTTTCCAGAATTCTTGAAAATATAAGGTAAAATGTCAGTTCTCCGCCTTCGACATGCTGGGTGCCAATCTCCTTCATGATATAGAAGTGATATCTGTCCACCTCGTCATCACGTGAGATTATATTTTCGATCAGCTCTATCTCGTTACTTTCCACAGCCTTAATTGTATCCTGGAACATGTTCTGTACGTTCATTATCATTCGTTTCAGGGCATTAGATAGAGGGAATGAACTGGAATCAAGAACATTTTGCAGAACTATTGATCTTGCACTCTCCTCAAATATCTCAACACCCATCACCAGCCTTGTGAACTTCTTCACGACATCCCTGGCACCCTGTGAGAGATACGTTGATGACTTTATAATGAGTGTATCAAATCCCGAAATATAGATTGAAATCATGGATCTCTGCAAAAAATCATCAGTAACGGAAGAGCTGATCTCCATTGTCCTCACCACTTCCTTCTTCTTTTCCTCGCCTGGATAAATAGTCAGGTTATCGCCATTAATATCCATGGTTACAAGGCTGCCCTTGCCCATTCCATTTTTTCTTATCCATTCCTGTGGTAGTGAAACTATGAATGTTGATCCTCCAGTGAGCTGTACCCTTCTGGACTCGTTTGTCATAATTTGATATATGTATTACATATATAGAATTTTTGAGTTTACATAGTTCAATTATGCATATGCTCCCTTCTGTAGGCAGCACTGTTTGAAAGACCTCTGGCCACAAGTAAGCCCGCTATATATATTATTCCCAATAGTAATATGAATAAGAATGAATAACTATATAGTAAGTACGTGCCATAACCATAAATGTTTGAATTTATGGGACCCTTGATGAATCCTGTTGTTATGTTTCCCCTTGTTGTATTCAGATTAACCACCACAAAGAACTGCCCTTCAGGTATATTGGTGAATGTATGTGAAACGTTGACATAACCATCTGGAGCTGTCGTATTCTTCATGACGTAATAACTGACATTTGACAGGGAGGATGCACCGA
>JAJZXT010000140.1 GCA_021806355.1 Thermoplasmata archaeon | reverse complement strand
CGGGCCGAAGGGAATTCAAGCCCATGGAGATTTCGCCAGCAACCTTTGAAGTGGGAAGCTCCCTGCGAAAGCTGGGAGAGAAGGTCACGTAAACGCATTCTCAATTTCCTTGAATGATATCACAGAGATATCCTTTAGTTGCAAAGAAGATCTTAATCCATCCTGTCTTAACAGAATAATTTGATGCCTATTCAGACATTCCAATATACCAGAGAAAGTACGTTGAAAACTAGAAGAAGAGACCAGAACCTCGAGGTAGACCGAAGTTGGATAAAAAAAGAAGAACATTCTATTCACTTCATCATCAGTGTTCCCCGCTACATGGTTTGCAGTGAGTGACATAAACACTTCAAATGCGAAGAGAATCACCCCCATGCCGTATAAACAGAGATCATACATGCCAGCATAGAAAGGTGTCCCCTCCATTAACATAACAAATAGTATCCCAGATAATCCGGCTATGGTTCCAGTCAAGAAAGCTTCTGATTTGATAATGGCAGCCTTCCATACGCTATATTTCTTGATCCTTTCGGAGATTTCGGGGAACTTAATTTCTTCGCGATTATGTTTTTCTAAGCTCTCAAGATACTGAATCATGCTTTTGTAAGAACTCCAATTCTTTTCTATGGTTATTACGGTACACAAAAAGATTACAAACATGGCCACTACTAATGTTAGCCCTAACGGATGAAAGAGGCTTAGTGGGTATTCAGATATAACAAAAAACAAAAGAATCATGAAAATAGGGACCAATATCAGGATCTCAATCGTTTGCGAGACGCTCTTGCTTTTATCATGGTACAAGTAATCATTCTTAAGTTGGTATAATACAGAAATTGGATTACATCCGGAAGACATAGCCCATACCAAAAAACCGTTCGCAGTCTTTGGCGTTCCACTGCTACCCGGTAAGATTTTCACCTTAAATTTGAAGAACAAATCAAGGAGTGTCCCTACAGTTCCGGCGCCTGCGAGAATGTCAGAGATAAGTAACCAAGAATTCAAATTATTTTATCTTCTATTCGAACTACCAATATCACCTTTTCCAATTGCTTAGTGGCATTCATTGGTGGATTGACAACCAGTACCATTGCGAAATTTTCAATTCATGGCAACTCTGTGGTTCTCTGTTATTATATCTCTTAATCCTCTAATGAGGTATTCCCTTCATTAAAGGCTACTTACTAAATACATCATATTCTCTCTATAATCCACTGTATAAATAAGAAATAATGTAAGAAATAATTGCTTGACAATGTATAATTACCATTGCTGTAACAAATATATTTATATCGTCATTCGCTATTAACAATATTGTTAAGGCGGACTGATAATAATGAAGCAACTATCATTACACAAAATTAGGGAAATGGCTTTATCCTCTGGAAGGTCTGTCTATAACACAGCTCAGTTATCCAATCTTATTGACAGAAACTATTCTACTTCATCAGTCTATTTGACAAGATTATGGAAACAGGGACTCGCTAAACGCTTAATGAGAGGCAAAATCTCCTTTATAGACAATGATTTTGTAATTGCATCACAACTCGTTGAGCCTTCTTACATATCACTTTCATCAGCCTTGTTGTTTCACAACGCAATTCAGCAGATTCCCAGATATGTTCAGTCAGTAACACCAACGAATTCCATAACCTATCATGATCTTGCATTAGAGTACCATAAAATTCCTCCAGAACTTATGTTTGGATTTGAAAGGCACGATTTGGGAGGAAGCTATTGTTTTGTTGCAACAATAGAGAAAGCTTTGCTTGATGGATTTTATCTCAATTATTTTTCCTTGGAAGATCTGAAGGAGATCGGAGAACATAAAAAATTCAAACAGATGTTGCCACAGTTACAAAAATTTTCAGGTAAGGGAAAATTGAAACTTCTTGAGGTGATAAAATGATCGATACACAAAAAATCAAGAAAATATCTAAATTATCAGGTCTTAGACCTTGGCAACAGGAGATTCACTATTTACAAAGCATTATCCTCAGCATTGTTTCTGATTTTCCGTTAGTATTCAAGGGTGGAACTTACCTCTGGTTTTTTCATGGATTGAACAGGTTTTTAGAAGACCTGGATTTCAGGGCGATTGGAAGCATCAAAGAGGAATTCTCTGATCATATATCCAGCTCTTTAAAACTGTATGGATTTACAAATGAAGTTAAAATCTTCAAGAACGATAATTTTGGCTTATCTGCCAGATTTATGATTAATGGTCCCCTGAACACCAATGATAAGGACAGATGCGTAATTTATATCAAGATTAGCAAAAGAGAAAGTGCTTTATTGCCAAAGGTGCCTTTGAAATTGGACTTGCCCCAATATGATATACCCGTAAAAAGAATATTGGGAATGAATCTAAACGAAGTATCCGCGGAGAAAACTAGGGCCATATTAACAAGGGAGAAGGGGAGGGACATTTACGACCTTTATTTCCTTGTCCATAGAAAAGGAGTGGTTTTCGATAAAGAATTGATCAACAAAAAACTGGATTTCTATAAAATTGAATTTGATTCCTCCATCTTTCTAGAAACCCTCAGAGGAAGGGAAAAGCTGTATTTACGTGAGCTAAAACCCCTAATTTTAGGAGAATTACCGGCTTTTGATACAGTCTGCGATGAATTAGAAAAGTGGATTCAACGCTAACGGTTACCTCTGTGCTATTTGACCATTAGGAACAAATATTTCACTCTCGTACGATAAGGGAAAGCGACATAAAAATAAATTTTTTTTCTGAAGGGCATTATTCTATCCTTCTGAATGCAGAAGTGGGAATGCTCAGTACACACACCACCTGATTTATGCACGCACTCTAAAGACCGATGACCTGACATTAAGTGAAGAGTACCTTGGTTGCTTCATCCTGAAGCTTGCTTACTCTTCTTTGCCATTTATCTTCAGGTTTATCTTTTTGATAATGCCCATTAATTTGTAAAACTCATGTTCGGTAATGCCTGACCTTGAAAGAATCCTTCCAAGCATAACGCTTGTATTTTCAATTTTGTAAGGTGGATAGTTTGTCTTTTTCATTATTTCGATTATCTTTTCCACCATCAATCTCATCTGTTCTCCTGTTGCCTTGGATTCTGATATTTCCTCGTACCCACTGAAAAGCAAGCCCTCGTAGAGAATCAGCGTAACAGCATGTGAGAGGTTGTATACAGGATATTCCTTTGATGAGGGGATGTGTATAAAGACATTGCACAGTGAGATTTCCTCATTGCTGAGACCATCGCCTTCCCTTCCAAATACCAGTGCTACTTTCTTGATACCATCGCCATAATCCTCCCACAATTCCTTTGGGGTGACTGGAATCCTCCTGAATTTCTTGAAATTGGTAGTAGTGACCGATGAAGTGCCTGCAATGATATCGAATCCTTCTACGGCTTCCTGAAGAGTTTTGTAATAACTGGCACCAATCAGGATGTTCTCTCCGTCACGGGCCCTTGATATTGCCTCATCGTCAATTGTCCTTCTTCCCACGATGGATAATTTGTTGAATCCCGTGTTTTTCATTGCCCTCGCTACAGCACCTATATTCCCCTGATATTCTGGTTCAACCAGAATCACAGTAACGGTATCTGTTACGGAATTCATCTGTTAAAGTAATGGATAAAAAAAGATTATTGGGATTGTTTTTCTTCCGATTCTTCGATTTCGGTTTTTACCGCTTCATCGCTGCTGGAATCTTCAGGCTTGACCTCTTCAGGCTCGGCCTTTGGAAGATATTCCTCCACTATGGAGATCTTGAATTTAGGCAGGTTCTTCCTGATCGCATCAATGATCCTGAATTTTGCGTCAAGCCATTCTATATCGAACTTGGCTTCCTCTGACAATGTTATTGTTGTAACTTCATCTGCCGCTGAAATGGCAAAATTGCCTGACCCCTTTGAATAGTTCATGTCAATTATTGCATCTATTTTGCCCTGCTCCGATTCTATCTTTTCATTAACTGTGTACTTGTAAAAAACATCCTTGCCTGCCCACGGGTGGTTGTAGTCAACCAGCACTCTTCCCGGACTAACAGATATTACTTTTCCTCTCTTGTTGTTTATCCTAATCTCCTGGCCTGGCACAGGATCAATCTTATTCTTCTGGAATTCACGCATTGTATGAATCTTAATGTTATTCGGATCCCTGACACCATATGCATCTGCCATAGGTATCTGGACTTCTTCGTCCTTTCCAATCTCTGACTTCCTCAGGGATTCGTTTATCTCTTTAAAGATATTTTCCGAGCCTACGATAAGTATAGTTTCCTTATACTTTGTCTCCGGATCATATATCCCATTTTCTTCAGCCAGCTTTTCGTTGTTAGTTGCAACTAGCTTTTTCTCGTTTCCAAGTCTCATTTCGAAGTTTATTTTTACAAAATCGCCGTCTTCCATTTCCTCACCGGAACAAACAAAGAGCGGTAAGCCTTGAATATATTTATATATATCGTATCACGGGGAAATCAAGCCAGTTACGGATTGAGATCACCGATGAAAGGCAAAATCTGCTCGGTGTTTTTATCCCTAATGACGTATCAGTATTTCAGGTTCTCCATTTTTCTCGTGTTCATGAGTTCACTGACAATCTCCGACGAAATGTCCCTGAGTGACAGTTCATCTTTCCTGATGCCTGCATTTAAGTCGTTATCCCCCATATACCCTGTTATCATTGTGAACCTCTCGGGCATTGAAGGCTCATCTGACTTGCCCGTAAGAAGTGTTGTTGCACCATTATTTTGGGGCGTCTGAAAGCCAAAATTAAGTTTTATTTCCGGTATAACATAAACAATTTTTTTTCCCAGATAGTTTATAGCAGAATATGAGGGATCAACGACCCTCACCGTAACATTGACATTTTCCTCAATGCTCCTCTTCAATTTTTGAAGGAACCATGGGATTATAAAATGATGGGTAGCCTTTGTTTCCCCTTCCCCCTTGATATTATTTCCACCATTGAAATCCATATCTTTCGAAATGCGAGTTTTATCTGGGGCTTGATCGTCTTCAAGGAAGAATCTCCTGTCGGTGCTTATGTATAATTCTTTGGTCATGAAATGATTAATGTCCTTAGGTTCTTAAAAATTCTGGTACAAATACTACATGAAAATTTTCACCAGAACCTTAAATTCAATGGCGGCGCTTGATATGTCGAATTCGATATAACTCTATGCCTGCATGACAGTCATTGTCGGATGCCATGATAACCATCCTGAAGAATTATTTTGCATTCCTTCCCGCCAAATGTTTCAAGAAAGAAAAAGCTGCAGGTTTCCCTTTTAATCGGCATATCGATAACCCCTTGAAGATTGATTTCAGCCTCAATATGTTAAGTGATTCAGCGTTCTAATATATAAGTATGTTGCACATTTATAAGATTCAAAGAAATAGGGTGCAATGGACAGGATAGTATCAAGAATTGAAGAGTTTTCAAGAAGCGTGAGGGAACATGGAATACCAAAGGAGAATAGGGAAGAACTCAAGAAGAGAATAGCAGATATAATCACGACTTCATTTGGAGCCCGGAACGTCGAACCTGTCAGGATTGGAATAGCATCCCTGCTCCCAAGTTCAGGGAGTCTGAATTCAACTGTTTTCTTCACTGGAAAAAAGGCATCCTCTGATGTTGCTGCATTCCTGAACGGTACCATGACAAGGTATCTTGATTATAATGACACATACCTGTCTAAGGAGGCCCTCCACCCGTCAGATAATATTCCTCCGCTCATTGCGGTGGCTGAGGCAAAGGATAAGACATGCGGTGATGTGCTCAATGCCGCGGATATTTCATATGAGGTTGTTTGCAGCCTCTCCGACCAGGTTTCTATCAGGGATCGTGGATGGGACCATGTTACATATATCAGTATCTCCTCTGCCGCAGGAATAGCACACCTCCTTGATCTATCTGATAATAAGTATGCCAATGCAATCAACCTAGGATTGAACAACAACATCAGCATGAGGCAGACAAGGGCTGGAGAACTCAGTATGTGGAAAGGAGCAACCGCTGCCAATGCATGCAGGAACAGTCTTTTTGGCTCACTCCTTGCCATGAATGGATTTTCAGGGCCTTCCCCAATATTCGAGGGAGAAATGGGGTTCTTCAAGCAGGTCTCAGGCACGTTTGATATTTCCCTTGACAACAGCCACGTGCGAAGAACGATGATCAAGAATTTCCCGGTTGAATATCATGCAATGAGTGCTGCGGAAGCTTCTCTATCAATACGCAGCAAAATTGAAGGGGAGGTTGAAAGCGTTGATGTTGAAACGTTCACCGTTGCAAATACAATCATAATAAAGGACCCTGAAAAACTGAAGCCAAAGACCAGGGAGACCGCCGATCACAGCATGCCTTACATAATTGCATATACCCTTGTTTACGGAGAGCCAACCCCGGATTCATATGACGGAAAATTCCTCAACGATAGAAAAATACTGTCACTCATCGAGAAGATGAAGTTCAAGGTAACAAAGGATTATGATAAGCTCTACCCGGAGAACCTTCCTTTCAAGATAAGGGTAAAGACAACGAAGGGTGTTTATGAAGAAGAACTCATTGTTCCAAAGGGGCATTTCAAGAAACCCTATTCATGGGATGATGTCCTCATGAAGGCTGAGCGCGTGATGAGCAGGGAAAGTGCGAAAGAACTCAAGGAATTCTGCATGTCCATGGAGAATAAGGATGTGAAGGAATTGATAGAGGTAATATCCAATGTCCATTCTTAAGGACAATGTGAATCTTGGGCCTTCAGAATTCAGGAGGATGATGAACGGGGAAGGATGCTTTGCTGCAGGAGTATTCAACGGAATTTCTGCCATAATTGCAGAGCGTAATGGATTCAAGTCCACCTATCTTTCCGGATCAGGTGTGGCAGCATCAATGGGATATCCGGATATCTCCGTAACAACCTTAAGCGAGGTTGCAGAAGAGGCAAGGCGGATCACGCGTGTGACAAAATCTCCCCTAATTGTCGATTGCGATACCGGATTCGGTGAGACGATAAATGTGGCTAGAACTGTCAGGATCATGGAAGAAGCTGGCGTTTCAGCCATCCATCTTGAAGATCAGATTTTACCAAAAAGATGTGGCCATCTGGATGGAAAGGAATTGATATCTGTGGAAGACATGGGAAAGAAGATAAAGTCGGCGGTATCTTCAAGGAAAAATAATGATTTTACAATAATAGCAAGAACCGATTCAAGAAGTGTTGAGGGGTTTGATGAGTCTGTCCAGAGAGCAAAGGAATACCTGAAGAATGGTGCCGATGCGATATTCATAGAGGCACTTGAATCTGAAGAGGAGTTCCGTGAATTTTCCAGGAAGGTGAAGGCACCTCTTCTTGCCAATATGACAGAATTTGGCAAGAGCCCTCTGCTTGCATATGATGAACTCAGGTTGATGGGATATTCCATAGTGATTTATCCACTGACTGCCTTCAGGTCCATGATGAAGAATGTCAGTGAAATTTATTCTGAACTTCATTCTTCCGGAACGCAGAGGAACTTCATGGATCGCCTCATGACAAGGCGGGAATTTTACGATGTTATTGGATATGACGAATATGGAAAGGAAGACAGGGAATTGAATGTTGAGAGGTGAATGAATGCCAGAAATTGTGAAAGTAGCAAAAGGCTTGGAAAATGTAGTGGTAGACAAGACAGCAATAGCGACAACGAGCAGTGCCGGAGACCTTCTTTACAGAGGTTATAAGGCCATAGATCTTGCGGAGAAGAAGAGTTTTGAGGATACCGCATTCCTCATAGTTAACGGGAAACTTCCCACCGATGGTGAAGCTTCAAGGTTTGCATCGTCAATACAGGAAAACATGCAGATTGATCCTTCGGTCAGGGAAATCATGAAGATTAACAGGGAAAGTGACGTAATGAGAAATATCAGGTCCATGATTTCCCTTTACCCATACCGGGAAAAGGATACCCGCAAATTATTCCTCAAGATGGATTCCATCATTCCCCAGCTCTCCTCCGACACGATGAAAGCATTTAAGGGGGAACCGTTCCAGGATAGTTCAGTGAAGGGTTACTCTGCGAAATTCTATTCCCTCATAACCGGAGGGAAAACCATGGATCACGCTGCATCATTCCAGAAGCTCATGATACTTTACATGGAGCATGAATTCAACGCCTCCACCTTTGCCTTGAGGGTTGCAGCATCCACTCTTGCCGATCCAGTTTCTGCAGTCTGCGCTGCCCTTGCAACGCTAAAAGGGCCACTGCACGGAGGGGCAAATTCTGAGGTGCTTGAATATCTCGGTTCTATAAATTCCAGGGAAGAGGCAAGAAAATACGTTGATGAAAAGGTTCAGAAAAGTGAAAAGATCATGGGCTTTGGGCACAGGGTATACAAGAAGAGGGATCCAAGAGCTCAGTTTGTCAAGGGAGAATTGAAGAAGATCGCACCTGATTATCCGCTTTTCCAGGCGGCTGAGGCTGTTGAGGATTATCTCTGGGAAAAGAAGAACCTGCCGGCGAACGTCGATCTGTACGCTGCCATATTGATGAAATACCTCGGAATTGAGGAGAGCTTTTACCTGCCGGTATTTGCAGCCTCAAGAATCTATGGCTGGAATGCCCACTATTTTGAGCAGGTGGAAAATAATAAGATCATAAGGCCAGCAGCAGAATATATTGGCCCGGAAAATTTAACACTTTGAACAATAACCTCCACATTCCTCAATGTGGAGCATAAACTTCTTTTTGAATTGACCGCAATCCGCATTCCCTGATTTTGGTAGGTCAAAAACTTCAGTGGCTAAAATAATCTTATCTGGATATCGGTTCCTAACCAATTACCTCAATCTTTTCTGCTTCCCCTTTCCTGTTGAACGCTATGAATGAATATTCCTTGAATGGGTATCCCACAATTATGTGTATTGGCCCGGTATTGGAGAACATGTGGAGATCCGCATCGGATGGTGAAATAACACCGGAAGGGTGCGAATGGATTGAGCCCACTATGCTGAAGTCTATCGGTTTATTGTACAGCTGGAAGATCGTGTGTGAATCGCCCTGGATGGTACCCGGCAGGATCGCTATCTCGTAAATCACCTTGTTCTCGGCCCTGAGGAAAGCTCCAAACTCCTTTGGCAGGCTGTCCAGCGAAGCCTCCATGACCATCCTGATTACTCTTCTCCTAATTGACCACATCTTTCAACAACTTCTCCCTGAATTTCGTGAAGAAATTCCTTCTCATGGTGATGAATTTTGCAGGTTCCACACATTTCCTGATCTCCACACGGTCACCGGATTTTATCTCTATTTCCTGCTGTCCGTCAAGAATTATCAGGCTTTCCTCGTTTGTTCCACCCATGACAATCTGTGCAGTTGAATTCGAGGAAACAACCATTGGCCTGATTCTCAGGGTTACCGGTGCAATGAATGCAAGCGCCATGGCTTCTGCGGAAGGTAGTATAATTGGACCTCCAGCACTCATTGAATAAGAGGTTGATCCCATGGGCGTGGCAATAATAACCCCATCTGCACGCGTTTTGTCCACGAAGTTGCCATCAACATATACCTTGAAGCTCCGTACCTTGGAAATCATCTTGGAGTGAATCACCGTTTCGTTGATGCATTTGCCCCGCATTTCCCCATTTACGTAGACTGCAAGCCTCATGACCTCAACAATCGTGTAATCACCACGTATCAATTTGTAAATGGAAGCTTCAACACTTCCAAGTTCAATCTCAGAGAGGAATCCGAGTGCCCCCATATTTATTCCCAGAATTGGCCCCTTGGCTTTCTGGCTTGCAAGCAGTACGGTTCCATCCCCTCCTATTGTTATGATTATGTCAGCTGCAATGGAACCGACGTTTGTGGTCTGAACCTTGAGGTGTTTTCCCACTTCATCCTCAAATATTGTCTCTACATCTGGTGGCAGGATATTCAGAATCCTCTCCACTATCCTTGCGCACCTTGGACAATCTTTCCTTATAATGAACGCGACTTTCAATGCTTTTTCACCACCAAATCCCTGTTGCTTACGGCAATCACCTGGCTCTTTTCCAGAAGGCTGAGCCCCATGTTCAGATCCTTTAATTGCTCATTCATTACAAAACCTCCCGCTTCCCGGACCAGGAGGGTGGAAGCTGCAATGTCCACGTTCCTTATGGCCTTCTTTTCACCGACATATGCCATAAGATCAAACACCCCTTCTGCAACCAATGACATTTCAAGGGATGCACAACCAAGAATCCTGAATCTCCCTTTTGGAAACATGAGGTATTCCGGAATGCCTCCAACCAATCCGGTAGATATGATAAAAGCACTCCTGGGTTTCCCGCTCACATTAATTTTTTTGTTATTTTTATACGCACCGCCTTTACGCGTTGCGTGGTAATATGAACCACTGGCAAGGTCCATCACAAAAGCACCCATGAGATTGTTAAAATCCTCGCCCATAATTGCCACTGACATTGAATAGAATGGTATTTCATTCTCGGCATTGAATGTTCCATCAAGGGGATCGATGACAAGATTCTCCTGATAGTTCCTGTTGACCTTCCCTATCTCCTCGCTGACAATATTGTATGGAAGATCCTCTTCAATAATCCTCCTGATGATGATATCCTCACACAACTGGTCAAGGATGCTTGTGCTTGTTCCGTCTGCGCCCATGCCCGTTGTTCCCAATGTGGTACCCCTTTCCCTTGAATCCTGAATTGCCTCCATTAATTCGTGCCCAATATCTATGAAAATATCATTGTGTGAGTTCATGAAGGTTTAATGCCTTAATACTTAAATGGATTGTGTAAAAAAATTAAATAATTCAATCGGATGAAACAATGCTCTCATGGAGCATGTTGAATCTTTCAGGTATCCTCTTCAGGGCATAAGTGATGATGTCAGATGCTTTCAGGGAGCCATCGCTCTCAAACCTGAATATGAATCTTTCCGGATCCTCCACAATTGTTACCCCTTCCCTTCCTATTATGGGTGAAAACAACCGTGTCTTGAAATCGTCCATGAATTTTATCCTGTCTTTCGTTTCGGAAATAATTGCCTCTGGGTTTTTCTCCTTCATGGCTTTCCATTCCGGAAACTTTGATTTTTGAATGTCTGCCTCCCTATGGTATTTGTATGATACACCTGAGGTTGCCTGCCATTTTGCATGCTCACTGGCTCTTCCCAGAATCGCTTCAGCGGTAATCAGAATTGCCTGTTTGTGACCAAGCTTAACAATGGGAATCTCATCATCGCTGGGCGTAAGTTCAGGATTTCCCACTGGCTGCAGGTCCCCGGAAGTAACGGTTGCCGGGCCAAGTTTATTGATTGAATAAGTAACAGTGCACAGCGCACAGCCCTTTCCTCCACATGAACACTCATTCCTGAAATTCATTTTCAGGTCTGTCTTTAATGGAATAAGGCCAATCCTGTGCGCAACAACCTCATCAAACAGCGGCAGAGACGAATCATACACATTTCCATCCATGTCTCTTATCTGCCCATGGTGAAACAGTATCTTGTCTATCGCAAGCTTTGGAATGTCGTTTATCAGTGTTCGCCTTAAAGCATTTGCTTCTGAAGAGGTTATGCCTGATATTTCAAATAGTGCAAAATTATCGCTTATATTGAGTATTTTAAGAGCCATCTAAACTCTCCTTCCCCTCTTTCCACCTTTCTTCTTTGTACCATCGTGAGGTATCGGGGTTACCTCCTCGATTCTGAGAATCTTGAACCCTGCCCTTGAAAGTGCCCTGATTGCAGATTGCGCACCAGGTCCCGGAATCTTTGACTTGTTTCCTCCCGGAGCCCTCACCTTGATAACAAGATCAGTTACCTCTTTCTCCCTGAGCTTTTCTGCTATGAGATCAGCCGCTTTCATTGCAGCGTATGGACTGGATTCGTCCCTGTCGTTCTTAACTACCATGCCACCGGATGCCTTTGCAAGTGTTTCTGCACCGGTCTGGTCTGTTACCAATATTATGGTGTTATTCTGGGATGCAAATATATGTGCCACTCCTGTTTTGTTCATTTAACTTCCTCTTTATTTTCCGATGCTTCTGTCTTGGGTTCTGCATCCTGTTTTGGAGCCGCTTCCGAAGGTTCTGGAGATTCCTCTCCCTGCTCAGGTTCCTGTTCGTTTCCATGTTCAACCATTGCTCTTCTTAATGGATGAAGCTCATCCGTCAATACAGAATTTTCATAATACTGGATACTGTCCTCCTCTGATTGTTCAACGAGCATTCCGGGAATTGTAACCCTTCTCCCGTTCATCGATATGTGCCCGTGCGTGATAAGCTGCCTTGCCTGGACGATGGTCTTTGCAAGACTCTTGCGAAATACCAGGGTTTGAAGCCTTCTTTCAAGTACATTATCAATGTTCAGTGAAAGGATGTCATCAAGCGAACCGGTGCTTCTTGATATGTTATATCTTTCCAGCCTTGCGGTAAGGGCATTCAACTGTTTTATTGAAGCTGGATCATTTGTCCTGATCTTGGCCTGCAATTGCCTTGCCTGAGTTCTCATGGAATCAAGCATTGCCATTCCTTTCCATAATTCCCTCTTGTTCTTCAATCCATACCTGATTAAAATTTCCTTTTCCGCATCGATTCTCTCTTTTTCCCAAGGATGTCTTGGTGTTGAATATGTCTTTTTTGAAAATTTAGGATCTCCCATTTTTACTCATTACTCCTTTTTCCTCTGAACACCCAATGTCAGGCCTTTTCTACCGTTGCTTCTTGTCCTCTGCCCTCTTACCTTGTGCCCAGTTTCGTGCCTTATTCCCTTGTATGATCTGATTCTCCTCATCAAGTTGATATTATCCTGAAGTTGTATGTCAAGATCGTTTGAAACCAGATTTACATTTCTCCCTGTTACTGGATCGTTCCTGTTGTTTAACAGCCAAGCCGGAAAATCTTCGTATTCCTCAGATTCCACAAATTCCCTGATCTCCTCTACCTCTTCCTCTGATAATTCTCCCAGCTTCTTTGTTGAATCAAGTTCAAGTTTATTTGCAATAGCCTTAGCAAGCCTTATTCCAACACCCTTCAGATCTGCAAGAGCCAATACTGTGTTTCTTTCTCCCTTTAGATCCTTGTTTGCAATTCTAACTATATACTGAAAGTCTTCCTTTTTTTTCTCTTCCTCTGGCATTAAGTCATCAAACCTCTTTAAATGAATCCAGCATAAATGAAATCTAAATCATCCGATGCGGGTTTAGGCTTATCTTTAAACGATATATATTCTTTGCGAAGCATTGAACATTTATCTAATACGGTTCTCCTGCCATGTTGTCCAATCCGCGGTGGAAATAGCATTCACTTGAACATTGTGAAGAGCCGGTAATCAGATTGACCATCTATTACGCCAAGCCTTATTCCTGAATCCAGCCATCCATATGAATAGTTCAGGGAAGAGAGCGCGTTGATAAGATCACCCCTGGCATAGAAGTGTTTTGCATCTTCAAAATACGATCTTACCATATTTAGAAGATCCTGTGCGTAAGTTTTTAGGAAAGAATTTTCTGGAACTGAAATCTTGATTTTAGAGAGTGCTTCTTCCTCAAGAGCTATATATTTCTTTACTTTTTCTTCCAGTTCGTTCTCTATCATCTATAGGTGCTGTAATCAAAAACAAGATCTGTCAGTCTCTTCTGAATATCTTCCGATATAAGGCCTTCTTCTCCCTTCTTTAATATGAAATCTTTTGCTTCCCTGATCCCTTTTTTTGAGGCAATCGCATAAACGCTTCCCATGATCGATCCGCGTATGCTATCCGGAAGACCTTCAACTATTCTTCCCAGCATGTAGTTGAATTCCTCACTTTTCCTCATATTGAGTTTCTTTACCTTTTTTGATCTCACCGGTTCTCTGTGCTCATATCTGAAATTTCTCTTCTGGATTGTCCTCATATATTACTTAAACAAGATTGTCTTTTATTTTATATAATTATGCAAAAAAGTAAAATTATCTTCGTTCATAGCGTGCTAAGGTTCTGTTTCACCTTCCATAGGCTATCTCGTGAAGTATTTTTCTGAATTCCATATAATCCGGAACGGAATATTTTGCATTCGTTTTCCCATTTCCTATCCGTATTGTAAGTGCATCCGCATTGAAGAGAAATGAGTCTTCATCAGTATCCTCATCGCCAGCGATCAGTGCTTGCATCCCTTTTTTCCTCAGCTTTGTTATCGTCCTTCCCTTGTTTACGCCCCTGATCCTGAATTCCACTATGTTTATGCCATAGTATTTTTCAAGCCCGTATTCCCTGCAGAGATAATCATATTCGTTCAGTATTATGGAACGATACGCTGGATCGACAAGCCCAAGGTGAAGAACCAGCCCTCCGTCCTTCTCATAAATTCTGAGCCCTGGGACCTTGAGTTTGTCTCTTAAATCCAATTCTATTTTTTTAAATAATCTTCTGTATCTATCCAGCTCTGGAACAAATTCAACCACTTTGCCGCCTATCCTCCCAATGGCTCCGTGGAGTGCTACTACATTTAGGTCAGTTCCAAGAAATTCGGTGATATCCTCCATGCTTCTTCCGGTGACGATGTACAACTCATGCGATGCTGATATTTTTTCAAGCAATTGCAGGAGGTTCTTGTCCGGGTAACATTCCTCCGGATTGATTCTTATAGGAACGAGGGTACCATCATAGTCAAGGAAAATCTGGGATCTTTTTTCCTTGAATCTCTCCACAGTCCCGTCAATTTCCTGCATTTCTGACATTGCTTTCCTTCCGCTTGATCGTTTCCGTTACCTTGCGAGCCCACCACTGGATATCTCTTCTTCTAACCTTTTCCTTCAGGGAGTTGAGCCGGTCCATGATTTCACTTTCCGGCATTGATAGTGCGCTGAATAGTGTTGATGAAAGATTCTCGATTGAATTTGGGTTTACCTTCACAGCCCCGTTTAGATCTTCGGCCGAACCTGCAAACTCAGATAATATCAATAAGCCTTTATTGCTCGCAGCAATAAATTCCTTGCATACAAGATTCAACCCGTCAATCAATGGTGTTATCAGGGCAATATCTGCCCACTTGTAATAATTGATTAATGTTTTCTGCGAAACTTTCCTGTAGATATAGGTTATTGGATACCAGCCAATCCTGCCGTATTCCCCATTTATACGTCCTATATTCATCTCAAGTTCATTCTTCAAATCCATATACTGACCTACATTAGTCCTACTTGGTGTTACTATCATCAAGTACATAAATTTCTGCGAAAGTTCTGGATTATTTCTAAGGAGAGATTCTATAGCCTTTACCCTTGCGATGAGCCCCTTTGTATAGTCGAGCCTGTCAATCGAGAATATTATCTTGGTATTTTGCATCGCCAGTGGAATTTTCCTGAATCTTTCAATGTCCTCGTATGCCTTATAATCAATGCCAAGAGGATAGTAGTGCAACTTCCTGTCCACACTCTTTGGATCCCCGATGATTTTTTCATAAGAATCACGGAAGTTTGTCCTGTATTCCTTTGTATGGAATGTAATGGAATCGGCTGAAGAGATAGATTTCAACAGCAACTCTCTCTCCGGGAGTATGGAGTAGAATTCATCAGAGACCCAGGGAATGTGCCAGGTGAAAATTATTGGGTTGGTAACCCCCTTCTCCTTGAGGAAACCTGGAACCAGTGAGAGCTGGTAATCATGGATCCAGATGACTTCATCCTTATTTCTTATTGATTTTTCAATGGCTGCGGCAAACAACTCATTAACCTTTTGATAAATCTTAAAATATTTTTGGTCGTGCTGTATTTTTTCCCTGAAATAATGAAATAGTGGCCATAAGGTACTGTTTGAATATTCATCATAAAATCCCCTCCTTTCCTGTATAGTCAAGAGGATTCTGGATATCCTGAACTTTCCATTATCCTCCTCCTGGAATTCATGGTCAGCGGTTCCATCACCCCAGCAAACCCAGGTGCCACCTTCCCTTGATATTAGATCGTTGAGTACTATTGCCACCCCGCCTATGTTCATCCTCTTGTTTATTTTGCCCCTAACCCTGTCATAGGAATATGGGCTCCGGCTAGTGACTATAATGTATGGCATATATGAACATGATAATATGATATTTAAGTCAACTACTAATTTGAGGGTGTATTTTTACGGTGATTATGGTTTCCGCTTATTACATTGTGATAAAGGAATTCACGTTGGCGAATACAGAAAAGAAAGTATTTTTGGGCAATGCGATTACGAAAATTAGTGAAATGAAGTGTTTCCCTTTGGAGAGCTAACAGGCATTGCACCCATCCCTTGAAATCTGAAAGATGCATCAGCACATAAAATTGGTGAGATTTTTATACTGGATGATAATTACCTGTTGTGACGGCCACAGCTGTGGGGAAACACCCGGTCCCATTCCGAACCCGACGGTAAAGCCTACAACGTTTCGTATGTGTACTGTCTTCCGCGAGGGGACGGGAAGTGCGAATCGCTGTCACATTTTCTTCTGTTTTTCTTAGTGTTTGAAGATGTCGTTTATGTAAATTCAATATATCATCAACTTTATTGGATATCCTAATCATTATAAGTAAAATTTCCTATTTCGTAAACATGGCAGATTTCAACAACCTGTTTGATATAGTTGTCAGGACAAAGAATTCTGCCAGGAGCCTTGAAAACTGTCTGTCAGCCATAAAAGAGCACATTCCAGGCTCGAACATAATTGTAATAGACGGCAAAAGCACGGATAATACACTTAAAATTGCAGAAGAATTTCATGCAACGGTATTCCTTGAAGATAAAGGGTTGGCGTATGCTACATCCTTTGCAGGAATTATCTGTAAAAAACAGTATATTCTCTATATTGACAGTGACGTGGAAATCATACGCGATGACTTCATAAACACTGCATTAAGCCTGTTGGAGGATAGAAAGGTCGGTGCAGTTATAGGTTCCTCGCTGGGTTATCCATTCAACTACGGAATTCCATTTGGCTTGATTTTGATTAAAAGGGAAATAATCAATAAAATTACATTTCCTGATGGCATTTATGGAAGGGAGACGTATTATGTCCAGAGATATTTCAGGAAAGCCAGACTTAAGATCAAGTATATCAAAAACACAATGATCCATAGATCTTATTCAAGGGAGTATAGATTTTGGCCGGAATGGCAGGGTTCCTATGTAAGGCTGACTGCAGGTTTTTCTCCCCGGGAGGTTGCATATTCACTTTTGGTAGCCTTCTTAATGCTTTCCAATAAGAAAAAGTTGAAAGATTTTCTTTACATACCAATATTCTGGATCAAATTGATGAGAGGATATCTTAACCCGGTTGAATGGTCTGGTAGACGATAATTTTCTCACGCTAAACCATAGTGCGTTTATACGAATAACATATATTAATTACGAAAATAGAAATATATTTAAGGGAATGATATTTACTATCATTCATGAACGGATTCATAAAAGGAATTCTGCTCTTGTTGCCATATATATTTATGGTGCTGGGATTTGACATATACAATAGAGTAAATCCCCAGTTAGGTGGCCTGCCCTTCTTCTACTGGTACCAACTTGTCTGGATCTTTATAGCAGCAATCCTGACATTTACGGTGTATCTTGTGGAAAGCAAAGAATATGAAAGAAAGAAGGTGAATTCATGACCTCATTCTCAGATTATGATTATGCCCTCTTTTTTGCGGTGATAATTGTCGTCCTGTTCGTGGGTTTTATCTCATTCATATGGAGAAAACCAAAAACAATGGAAGATATCACTGAATGGGGTCTTGGTGGAAGAAGATTTGGGACGGTCGTAGTATGGTTCCTCTTGGGAGGAGATATGTATACGGCATATACCCTTATCGCGGTTCCCGGTGTCGCAGGCGGTTCTGGAGCGCTTGCCATGTTCGCAATAACCTATGGAATCATGATCTATCCTATCGTATACCTGATGATGCCACGCTTATGGACAGTTTCAAAGAAGAGGAATTACATAACTGTAGGTGATTTCGTTAGGGATAGATTCTCCAGTCCGTTCCTCGCTTTGCTCATAGCATTGACGGGAGTTCTGGCTGAGCTTCCATACCTTGCCCTGCAAATAGTGAGTATTGGATATGTCATGCAGGCAATTTTCTTACCGGTCACTATAAGCTTGATTATAGCTTTTCTGTTGGTGGCTGCTTTTACCTTCCTGAGTGGAATGAGGGCACCTGCCCTTACCGCAATAATCAAGGATGCAATTGTCTGGGGAGTGGTTCTCACTATCGTGATATATGTGCCTATACACTATGGAGGCTTCGCCAACATATTCAGCACCGCGTCTGCATATACGAAAACAACGAAGACATTCACCCCGCTTGATATGCCACCCACCCTGGCATTGGGATATGTCACCCTTGCCTTGGGTTCTGCCCTTGCACTTTTCCTTTATCCACATGGAATAACAGGAACACTGGGATCAAAAGATGTAAGGACAATAAAGAGGAATGCGTCACTGTTGCCTCTCTATAACGTGCTCCTGCTTATAGTTGCCATTTTGGGAGTTGCTGCCGTTGTCGCAAATGGAGGAGTGTTTGGAACAAAAGGCCAACCTGCAACATCATTCGCTTTTCCATACCTGATAAAGGATCTCTTCCCATCAACATTCACGGCACTTGCGTATGCTGCCATTGTGGTAGGCAGTGTAGTGCCGGCATCCATAATGGCTCTCGCCTCAGCAAACCTGCTGACAAGAAATGTGTATGTCCAATACATTAACAAGAACGCTACTTCTGCTCAACAAGCCCTCCTGTCAAGATTCCTTGTGATAGTTGTGATAGTGGCCGCGTTGATATTTTCACTGACTCCGGCTGCCAACGGTTATGTCATTTATCTGCAAACCTTTGGAGGGGCGTTTATACTGCAGACGCTTCCGGCTGTTTACCTGGCCCTTTATACCAGGAAGTTCAGTAAATATTCCATCGGCATTGGGTGGTTCATTGGCCTTTCATCAACTCTCTACCTGCTCTATCTATTGAATTTCAGTGGATCACTATACAAACCCTTCGACTTCATATACGTTGGAATTTTTAGCCTGATTCTGAACGTTGTAACAGTCCTTATAGTACACCTAATAAGCCTGGTGATGCATAAGGTAAAGGACGAGGGTATAATAGATAATAGCGAACTGGCAAGTGAGTTTTAAAAAACTCATTTATTTTTTTTTTGATTAGAATCCTTCTATTTCCTTATAAATTAATCTTCTTGCAATGGCATCGGTGTCATGCTGACACACTATGAATATGCACCAAACTATGGGCGTATGTGTGCAAAATTCTTATACGCACAAATCCTCAAAAATGGCTATATTCTTATAATAAGGATTGTTAAAGGCACATTATGGTTGAAGAGGCTGCTTCAAAAAACGATCTGGCAAGAACCCTTAGCTTCAAGGATCTCTTCTTTCTCTCCTTCGGGGGAATGTCCCCACTTCTGAGTATCTTGACTTATGGAGCATTTGCCATAACGCTAGCAGGATATGACGCTCCTCTTGTCATGGTGATTGGAACTCTCCTTGTCCTTCTCAATGGGCTGTCTGTCACAAGGCTCTCCAGAAGATTTTCATCGTCCGGGGGCTATTACACCTACGCTTTCCAGGCTTTATCTGCAAGGATCGGGTTTGACACAGGCTGGATGTACATTTTTTATTCCTTCTTATACGGCATTGCCTACGTGATGGGTGCGATATTTATCCTTCACCTTGTTTTTGGAATTTCAGTGTTTATCGCACTTGCCATAATAGTGATCCCGTCTGTGACTTTTCTCATTATCGGGATAAGGTTATCCTCCAGATACGCGTTAGTTGCGGTTGTGATTGAGATTGTGACCATGATTGCAATAATAGCAGCCTCATTTGTGGTCACGAAAGGAGCTGCATACGTTCCCAATCCAAGTGTATACCCGATAACTCCCGGTGACCTCTTCCTGGGCATTCTCTTTGCAATGGGCATACCGACTGGTTATGGATCAATTGCGCCCGTTTCGGGAGAGGTGAAGAACCCGAAAAAAGATGTCGGGAACAGCGTAATCACCGTGATACTTACCGGAGGAATTCTCGCAACAGTCATGATTTATGCATTTTCCAATCTTATCCTGCAGGCTTCGCTGGTTATTCCTGTTACTGAAAAATTGCCAATAATAAGCCTTTTGAAAAATAACCTGGGCAGTTTCGGGATTTATTTCTATTATGCTGTTGCCATTGCAACAATAAATGACGCAATTCTTGCTTTCCTCTCCTTTGGCTCTGCTGCTTCAAGGACGATTTTTAGAATGGGAGTCGACAGATCATTTCCAGCATTTTTTGGAAAGAAGGATAGACGGAATGCTCCCCTCGTTGCAATTCTTTTCACCAGCCTTGTAATGGTGACTCTCCCCCTGATCATGCTGGATTACATTTCTGCTGAAACCGGCTTCATAATACTTGGAACAATTTCAGCACTTGGAGGTCTATTTATACACATAAGTGCCAATTTTTCGCTTATTCGCATTGGGTTGAGGAGAGGGAGAAGGCTCGCCCTAAAGGTAAAGAACACGTTTCTTGATCGTATCAGGAACTATGATGAATTCATTCTTGCAGTAACTGGTGCTTCTATAAGTTCGGTTGTTATGATCTATTCAGCATACTCTACCGTAAGCGCATATACAACTATATTTCTGACCTGGATCGTTATTGGATTTATTCTGTCAGAAGTCAAGAGCATTGTCACAAAGACTCCATATGATCTCGATTTATCAAGGGAGGGGCAGATGGTTGCACAGAACCTTGAAACTCTCACAATAAACGATAAATCTGTTAACACAATTGAAGCAATTTACGGGCTGGATGATACGGTAAAGACTGTCATCGATGGACTCATAAGAAAACATACCCCCTATGCAATTATTGTTGATGCTAACAGATACCCCGTTGGAGTTGCAAACATTGTTGATTTACTTTTCCTGCCAGAAAAAACCGCAAGAGTTATGAAAATGAGAAGTGTACTTCTGGAAAAGGCTATTTCGATCGAGGAACACAGGAAAGTTTCAGAAGGATTGAGAATCTTAAAGGAAAATAATGTCAATATACTCGCGGTGGTAGATGACAAAGGAAGATGTATAGGAAGTGTGTCAGATAGAGAAGTTCTTTTTGGCCTTGGAACCGCAGTCCGCGACATTACTACATAACGTAGTTTATTCATCTTTTCAACCATTCCAAATCACCTGAAGCATCTAATTTGAAAACAATAGCTATTACTTGGTTAATATTTCACAATAATTATCCAAGCAAAGGAACATTGAGAAAGAATAAGTATTTATTTTGTATATAGGAAAAACGTCAGGGGATAACTACTCATACAACATTCGTAACCTTGATCGTGGCGTATGGATTCTAGGAGCCACGAGGTTTATCAGGGCTTTTGGGAGGGGTTCCACATTCATATTTGTCCCGCTTATTTTCATCATCACCTATCACATATCTTTCATAGAAACGGGGTTGTTCCTAGGGTCGGCAACACTACTGATGGCAGTAATACAGTATTTTTCCGGGATACTTACAGATAAGATAGGGAGAAGGGTAATCCTGGTTTATTCCCAGATTCCTGCCGTCTTCCTTTACCTTCTTATATATTACAGTATAGCCGTGCCACATTACTTTCTCCTCCTGCTGGCTTCATGGTTCGGCACCATAATTATCAATTCTATTCAATATCCTGCAGTGCAGGCAGCGGTTGCTGATGTTACGTCTGTCCACGACAGATTGTCCGGTTATACAATAATGAGGATAATGGCAAACCTAGGCATTGCGATTGGCCCCCTCATGGGAGCGATTCTGGCATCATACGGATTGCAGTATATCTTTCTGGTCTCCTCAATAGTGACAGTTGTTGAAATCTTCATGCTATATTATCTGATGAAAGAGACCTACAATCCAAGGGAACACGCTTCCTTGAAGAGGGGAGAACTGACCAAATCCTATTCACGCGATCGCTTCTTCGTGATTTTCATCGTAATAGGGATCATTCTGGGATTCTTCATGAGGCAGAGGGGATCAACATTTACCGTTTACACCATATATATACAGCACCTGCCTTTCCTTTACCTTGGTTACGTGTGGGCACTCAATGGGTTCCTGGTTGTTATTCTCCAGTTCCCTCTGTTGAGGATGATGACAAAATATGGTAACTCCATGCTATGGCGGGGGGTTGGCTCATTGTTCTATGCTGTCGGATTCCTGTTTCTCACATATACTCCCACCCTTGGAATCCTGCTGGCTTTCATGGCGATATCGACGTTTGGGGAGGACCTTGTATCGCCAACCACGCAGAGTATCATAACGACAATTGCGCCTGATAATATGAGAGGATCATATATTGGAGTATACAACCTTTATACCAGCATCGGAGGTTTTGCGGGTGCAATAATAGGAATGTATCTTCTCTTCGTTCTTGAAAACGTTTCGGCAACCTACTGGATATATATTGCATTAGGATCGGTTATTGTTGGCGGAATGTACGTTTCAATAAGCAGATTATTCTCAAAGAGATTCAGCACTGTAGTCAAGGAAGAAAGTGTTCAACCTCAGACATGAGTGAAGAATATTGCCTAAATTTTATAAACTCAGTGTTATTAGCCGGAATGATGAAGATTAAGGAAAACGATTCCTCTGCGCTTCTGCATAATTTGAAAAAAAAATTTTCGCTGCATAAAAAACTGGTTCTTTTACTCTCGGCAGTGGTATCTTTTTTTGCAGAATTCTTATCTCTGATGTTTTCATTGCCTTTATATATCACCATAGCCCTTCAAGCTTTCACTATGTTAGGATGTTCATTCATTTTGACCAAGGTGCTTTTCAGGTCGGAGCACCAAATGATCACAATTGGAAACAGCGCCTCGCTGATCGTGAAAAATTATAAATATTCAGGAAAAAGAGGCCGAAGTGGCATAAAGAGTGCAACTGTCAATAATGCATCTTCCACAAATGAAGTGCCCTATGATAAATCATTTGAAGAACACCTTTATAATGATCCAAATAGAAAATAAATTTTTGGTTTTTCGAAATATAGCTATTGCTTGATGCTAAGGCTTCCTATCTCGAAAATTCTGGAGACTGCGTCTTTCATGAGCCGGATATTCCTGCCCTCTTTTCCTATTGCCGAACCGGTTTTCATTGGATCCACTGCAACCTGGATGTCAATCCTTCCCTGTTTCCATATGATATTGATCTCCCTGGTTCCAAACCTGTAAAAGAGATTTTGAACGAATGTGAGGAGATCCCTTGAAATTTCGGCAACAAGAATATGCTTGTTGATGTGTTCTTTCAGTTGCGCAATGATATTCTGGTTCTTTGCAAACATCTCAGCCATTTTCTTTTCCCCAACGATGAACAGGACCATGTCTTCGTTGTCAAGGCATTCTTTAAGTGGTATTTTGGCTGTTTTTTCAAACAGCGCGATGTAGCCCATTATCTTATTGTCAATTGTTACTTCTTTCCCGGACAATCCTATTGCACCTGTTTCTCAGTGTTTTCCCTTTTATAAACAAGGTGGATTGCCCCTGTCCCCAAGGTTATGGGCTGGCCAACAATTATGTTTTCCGCAACGCCTGCCAGTGAATCTGATTCGCCCATCAGTCCTGCCCGCAACAGATGCTTTGTCGTAATTTCGAAAGCTGCCCTTGCAAGGACACTGTTTTTCTTGCCTGAAATACCCTGTCTTCCAACTGCCCGTATTGAACCCTCGAAAGACATCATATCGGCAACAAGCATCAGGTGCCTCAAATCAACTTCAAGTCCCTGCTCTTCCAGGGTCCTCTTTGCCTCATTAAGGATTGCGTTTCTTGCGGCCTCTATTCCAAGTACCTGTCCGATTTCAACTATATCATTTGTGAAGGTTCTTGATGAATCGACTTCGTCAATCTCAAGAACTTCCCTCAAGTTTGAACCCTGCGTATAGATGATCCATCTTCCGTCATTCTGTTTCCTTGATATGGCCCTTTTTATTCCGTTGATTCCCTTGATGGTAAGTGTCTTCAGCCTTTCCTGTGTTGCGTAGAGCCTTTTGTAAGAATCCTGCTGCGGCTTTATGATTACCCTTCCCTTTGATTCTTCAGGAAGAACCGTTATGCCTTTTTCCCTGCCCAGTGCATCCACAATGTCGGGAAGCACCACCATTCTTTCCTTCAATCTTTCCTTGATGGGTTTTATTGTCAGTGTCATGTCCTCGACATCGGTCTCGATATCACATATATCAATAATTGACGTGTTTTCTATTTCTTTCACGACCCTGCTTGTCACTTCCTCATCCTTCTCAAATTCCGGTTTCAGGAAGATTGTCATGGTGGGCGTTGACGGGGTTCTTCTTGCATCGACAATTTCAATTAATCTTGGGAGACCCAGGGTAACATTAACTTCCCTGACTCCCGCAAAGTGAAACGTTCTCATGGTCATCTGAGTTCCAGGTTCCCCGATACTCTGTGCTGCAATTATACCCACAGCCTCATAGGGATCTACCTGCCTCTTTTTTATTTCAGAAACTACCCTGTCCAGAACCTTATTGTAATATTTGATTCCCTTCTTCTCCTTCAATTCCAGCAGTCTGGTAGCGGATTCAAGAGGTATTTTTATGCCATCGGCTCCGATCTTGTTAATGAGCTCCATGGAAGATTTGTCAATCTTGCTTGAATATTCCTGCTTTTTTGTGATCTTGATTGAGGTTCTTTCCGCTTTTTCAAAAGTCAGGACTTCCTTCAATTTCCTCTTCCCAACCCTGAACTCAGCCACGCTCAATGGATCAATTTCCTTTATTTCACTGATCTTTATTATTGACTTCAGGCCGGTTTTCTTTTTCAGGGTAAGGTTCTTGTCTTCGTGGTATGGCTCTATCCCATCAATTGAAATTTTATAGATCATGTTCTTCTTGTCGAGGGTTATGTAACCCTCCTTGAAGTCGCCGGTTATATCATAATCTACGGCATAGCTGCAGGGAATCTGTTTCTTTATCTTTTCTATGTTTGCCTTTACATCTTTTATAATGAGTGAATCCATCTACTTTTCCTCCTGGTCAATATCGAAGAGAATGTAATCCAAATCAACGGTTTTTCCCTTGTTGCTTCTGGTTGGATCTACTCCATCTTCCCCGTAGTCAAACTGTATTATTGAACCGACCGTATCTGTTACTTTTCTGTCCTCGTCAACTTTCAGATCCTCGAAAGCGTTAATGAGTCTCCTCTGCATATATCCTGATCTGGATGTCCTCACTGCAATATCCACCAGTCCTTCCCTTCCTCCAATACTGTGCATGAAATATTCAAGCGGATTCAGGCCATCCTTGTATGATGATTTAACGAACCCTCTTGCATTCGCACCGATATCTCCCTTCTTGAAGTGTGGAAGCGTTCTCTGTGTATATCCCCTGTTCAGCCTTTCTCCCCTGACTGACTGCTGGCCGACCATTCCTGCTACCTCAGATATGTTAAGCATTTTTGCCCTTGCACCTGATCTTGCCATGATAACAGACGGATTCGTAAGTCCGAGATATGCTGATGCAATCTTTCCTGACTCGTCCCTTGCGTGTCCGGTTATTGACATGATCTCAATTTCAAGTGTTTCTTCCACCGAACGTCCTGGTGACGATTGGAACTGCCCTGCATTGTATATCTCGATATTCTTTCCAACCTTCTCGACAGCCTCGTTGGACACCTGAAGAATATCAGAAATGGCATTTTCCGGTATATCATAGTCGCCTATACCGGTTGAGAAGCCTCTCTGGCTGATGAATGCAACTCCAAGCCTTGTGACATTGTCAATGAACTTTGCTGCTTCCTGTGGCCCGTATTTCCTGAATATCTTGTCTATAATCTGCCCTGAAAATGGTCCGATTGCCTCCTCGTCTATTGTTCCATGCACCATTTTCCCATTGATTATGATTACATCCTTGTCTGCAGGATCATCCTCATATTCGCACTTCTCCTTGGCTCCCGCACAGAGTTTGCTCCTGAACTTCAGGTTGAAATCGCCTGGCAACAGTGCTGAGAATATGTCTCTTCCCTTGAAATATTTCTTCCCGTCGCGCATGATGAATTCTGGAGGTTCGTTGATTTCCAGGTAACTCATCATGTGTATGACATCCTCCTCAGGGAATTCTGGATTGCCATGCGTGAGAAGGAACATTGACGTGATGTGATCGTGAATCCCACCAATAATGGGTCCGCCGAATCTTGGAGACATAATCTGCTCCTGCACTTTCATTATTATACGAGCTTCTGCCCTTGCCTCTTCCTTCTGGAGGACGTGAAGATTCATCTCATCCCCGTCGAAATCCGCATTATAAGGGGTGCACACAGCCAGGTTGAACCTGAATGTCTGTCCGTTAAGAATCCTCACACTGTGCCCCATCATGGACATCCTGTGAAGTGATGGCTGCCTGTTGAAAAGAACAATATCTCCTTCGGAAAGCTGCCTCTCAACAACCCATCCAATCTCAAGTCTCTTGCTGTTTTCTTCTGCGTTGGATATGGTGACCTTTACCCTTCTTCCGTCGGGCCTTATAATGTAATTCACCCCGGACATATACTTTCCAAACTCATCCCTTGGTTCCGGACCCCTCTTTACCCATTCCCTCATAACGTCAAGGTTAAACTGGTTGATTGTGACCGGTATTGTCAGTTCTCTGGCTGCCTTCTCAGGTACGCCAACCTCGTTCACCGAAAGGAAAGGTTCCGGAGAAATAACCGTTCTTGCGGAGAAATTTACCCTTTTTCCTGAAAGGTTTGACCTGAACCTGCCCTCTTTTCCCTTCATCCTCTGGACAAGTGTTTTCAATGGCCTTCCTGATCTGTGCCTTGCAGGAGGTATTCCTGCAGTCTGGTTATCAAAGTATGTGGTAACGTGGAATTGGAGAAGATCCCATAGATCCTCTATGATTAGCTGCGGAGATCCATTATCCCTGCTCTCCCTCAACCTCTGCGATATCCTGATGATATCAACCAGTTTATGGGTTAGATCGTCTTCACTCCTCTCACCTGTCTCCAGCGTGATTGACGGCCTGACATTCAGTGGAGGTACAGGCAGAACCATGAGAATCATCCACTCTGGCCTGGCTACTTCCCTGTTCAGTCCAAAGAATGCAAGATCTGAATCCGGAATCCTCTCTAGCCTTTCCCTGATTTCCTTTGGAGTGATCTTAATGCCTTCTTCCCTGAATGTTGTCGGCTTGTCAAGTATTACCTTTATCTGCTGGGCACCGCAATGCGGGCATACGAGTCTCTGTGTGCATTGATCCGTAACTTTCTTGGATCTTGATGCAAGACCGTCAGGGTCAAGATCGCTGAATGCCGCATCATTCAATGTTGCACTGTATGACTTTATTTCATCATCGGTAAGTTTTATCCTGCCGCATACCTTGCAAGTAGATTCAAGAAATGTCTTGATTTCCTTTATGAATCCGACATGAACAACGGGCATTGCCAGTTCGATATGACCAAAGTGTCCTGGGCATTCGTCAACCTTTCCTCCACAAGTGGCGCATTTCAATCCTGGTTCAATAACACCCATGTGAAGATCCATCAGTCCTCTCTCAATAGGATAACCATCATCGTCGTATGTATCCGCCGTTATTACCTTCACCTGAGACATTTTCCTAATCTCATCAGGGGAAAGCAATGCGAACTGTATTTTGCTAATTCTCTTTGAAATCCAGCTGCTCATTTCATATCACCAAGTAAAAGTCTCATCATAACACCCATTGACATCAATTCGTCCCTCATCAGCTTGAAAGCATAACTCGTTTCAACAGCGTGTATGTTTCCTGTGTTTCCACAAACGGGACATTTGAATGTTCCCCTTCTCCTGTCCATTATGGCTATGTGCCCGCATTTTGGATTTCCACAGATGTAGAGAATCGTCCCATCACTCTGATCAAGGAGCCTGTCCTTGATGACCATTGCTGCTCCGTGGGCAATGAGGGTATCCCTTTCCATTTCACCAAATCTGAGACCGCCCTGCCTTGATCTTCCTTCTGTTGGCGGCCTTGTGAGGATCTGCACCGGTCCTCTTGATCTTGCATGGAATTTGCCTGCAACCATGTGGTGAAGCTTCTGGTAATATATGACTCCAGTAAATATGTCAGCCTTCAGCTTCTTTCCGGTAATACCATCGTACATGCTCTCCGTACAGTCGTATCTGAAACCATATTTAACGAGATCTTCCCTCAGTGATTTCTCAGGTTCTCCCTTAAAAATAGTTCCATCGATAATTGAACCTCTCATTGTGGCAACCTTGCCACCAATCATTTCAAGAATATGTCCAATGGTCATTCTTGATGGAATCGCATGCGGATTGATTATGATATCAGGGATTATTCCTTCCTCTGTGAATGGCATATCTTCCTGCGAAACTACTGATCCTATGACTCCTTTCTGCCCGTGCCTTGAGGCAAATTTATCTCCAAGTTCCGGGATTCTTGGGCTCCTTACCCTGATTTTCACTATCCTGCTGTTGCTCTCTGAAACTGTCAAAATAACGTTATCGACAAAACCCTTCTCATTCGGGCGCATGGTTATAGATGATTCCCTTCTTCTTTGAGGACCTAATTTTTCTGCCCCTTCCTCAAGGAATCTGGGTGGTGATGTCTTCCCAACAAGAACATCTGATCCTTCAACGTATGACTCTGGGAATATGACCCCATTTTCATCAAGGTTCTTGTAATATTCCTCCGCTCTTGCACCCAGGACTTCGTGCGTGGGTATTTCAAAGCGGTCTTCCTGTCCACCAGGATATCTCCTCTCCTCTGCAGTATAGGTCCTGAAAAAACTGCTTCTTCCGAGACCTCTCTCAACCGCAGCCCTGTTGAAGACGATTGCATCCTGTATGTTGTAACCCTGATAAGAGAGAATTGCTACAACAAAATTCTGTCCTGCAGGCTTCTTGTCATAATTTATATAATCCATAACCTGGGTTTTCACAAGAGGTTTCTGAGGATAGTCCATATAATGCCCTCTTGTATCTGTCCTGATCCTGAAGTTTGTTGTGGACAACCCGATAGACTGCTTTGTCATTGCGGCTGCCATTGTTACTCTTGGCGATGAGTTGTGCTCCGGATATGGAATCATTGATGCTACGACCCCAAGTATTAATGCAGGATCGATTTCAAGATGGGTATGATCATTTGTGAGCAATAGTTCAGACGGGAATCTCCCACCGCATCTCTCACAGAGAAGCTCAGCGCCTTTTTCTCCAGGATTTGTCCAGTCCACCACACCTCTGTAAAGCTGGCTGTGGCATTTTGGGCACTCCTTGGGCAGGTCATAGGCGTAAATGGCAATGAAGAGATTCTCTTCCTCCTCTGAATCGATCCATTCCATTGCACCCTGCTTTACCAGATCCTTAATTGAAAATTCGCCCAGTCTGAGTTTTTCAAGTTGAGTCTTTGAAATCATGACATTTCCGTTTTCAACCACGAGGAGCGGCCTCCTGATTCTTCCCCTGTCACAATTTATTATGACCTCCTTTGTGTCTGCATCATACCTTATATTCACTTCATCTGAAATCTGTCCTGATCTTCTACTTCTTCTAACGCTGTCTGTCAGGTCTGCCGGGTTATCGTGATACCCTACGAAATCACCATTCAGGTAAACACGTCCCGAATTTGGATCTTCCTTGGTAAGTTCCTTCAACCCCATACCCCTGAGAAATTCCAGGATTTTTGTTGAGTTGATACCTTCCGATACATTGATCAGAAGGGCTGCGTTCTTGACAAGACCGCAGTTCTGGCCCTCTGGTGTTTCATTGGGGCATATTCTTCCCCATTGTGTTGGGTGCAGATCCCTCGCCTCGAAGTGCGGTTGTGATCTTGTGAGTGGAGATATTATTCTCCTCAAGTGGCTTAATGTGCTTACGTTTGAAACCCTGTCTAACAGCTGCGAAACGCCGGTTCTGCCACCGATCCAGTTTCCAGTTGACATTGAATGCTGAAGCTTTTGCGTGAGTAAATCCTGCCTGACTGCAGGTTTTAACTTAATGCCCTTTTTCCTGTTGAATGTTCTCTCAAGCTGGTATTTTAAATCCTTAATTACAGCCTGAAAAGCGTTCCTGAAAAGCTCATCAAGCAAATCTCCTGCGAGCTTTATTCTCTTGTTCGCAAGATGATCTTTATCGTCCTCTTTCCTGATTCCAAGGTTAAGTTCGAGTAAAGCCCTGGACATCCTTCCTAAGTAAAGAGCCTTCTTGAAGCGATCTTCTGGCTTATCACCAAGATGTGGTAAAAGGGATTTGTCAAGCATTTGGGAAACTTTTTTCTCCCTGAATTCTTTCGCCTGTCCAGCTGCAAAACGCTTCTCGAGATAGGCTATGGCATCAGCACCCGTGATAACACCGTTTGGCGGAAATATCTTTGGGTTTCTGCTGTCTTCAAGATTTGCATAAATAATGGGGTCCATATTATGTATTGAAAAAATGGATTCGTGAATTTCATTATCTTTTTCCATTCCCAGTGCCTTCATTAATATGACCAGAGGAACAGTTCCTGCCACGCTTGGGATGGATACATTAATTATTCCTTCTGATGATTTTTCTAATGATGTAAGTGCCCGATAACCGCCGGTCTGCGAAAATACCTTTGCGACCTCAACCCTTGCATCATATTTCTCCTCAAATTCTACCAGAATTTTGTTAGGCGCAAGATCCTCAAGAGATACGATCACTCTCTCGCTTCCGCTGATAATAAAATAACCACCGGAATCTTCAGGATCTTCCCCGATATACTGAAGTTTTTCCTTTCTTGTTGCATTGATTGGCCCGTTGTTTTTCTCTATGTAACTATCCAGTTTGTTGCCGGATAGCGTGCAGACCTTTGACCTTACCATTACCGGCATGTCTCCAATCTTAATGGTTTCAGGCTCCTTTTCCCTTCCATCTTCAACGACCCTTAATTTAATCATTATGGGTGCCGTGTAATTCAGGTCCCTCATTCTTGCCTCATGGGGGGTTATTTGGTTTGAAGCACCTGATGCCTCCTTTATCTCTGGAGATTCAACCCAGATCGTTGGACCGCCGAATGGGACACCTTTCTCCCTTGGCCTTCCAAAATAAATCCTGATATCCTTCCCACCTGTTTTTGAAGGATCGAGGACAATAACTCCAGGTTCATCATCGTCAGAAACCTTTGTATCGTCCACAATCATTTGCATCAAATTATCAGTGCTGTCTTTGGTAGCAACAAAATGGTTCATAGAATCAATTTGATGGTTAACAACACTTTCCGTCTTAAAAAATACCTCAACAAGTTCCTTCATTTAAAAACCTCATTACTCACTACCCTGTAATATTCAGTAAAGCCAAGAGTAGAACTCTTTCTGACAATCTTAATTATTCGTCCCGCCTCTATTTTTCCATACATTTCTTCGAGGGTTTTCAAAGCTGCATCATTTTTACTAATTTTAGGCAATGAGTCCTTAGTAATCCCCAACGCCTTAAGAACCTTTTCCTCTTCCTTGATTTCGACAACATGATGCTCTGGTACCAATTCGTGATGAAGCACATTAAATTTACTCATATTTTCACATCTCCTTACGGGCCCGAGGGGATTCGAACCCCTGACCCTCTGGTTAAAAGCCAGATGCTCTACCTGTCTAAGCTACGGGCCCCGGCTTTTGATGGCAAAGGGTATAGAATAACTTGATATAAACATTCTTTCATTTTTTTCCCTTTTCATATTTTTATTGATTTTTTTGGGTCATGCATATGGCTAATGTACCTTGCATTGAAAAAATAAACATTTTACCCATGGCAAAGAGCATAGTGAGCCTTTGATTTACGTTATTTTATGAGATACAAACAATAGTTGGTATAGTCAATAATAATGGAAGCTTAATATACACATAATGTATATGTTATTAACTATGAAAGCCGAAGAAGTCCTGAACCTTCTGCAGATATCACGAAAGACACTTCATGTTTATTCACATAATGG
>JAJZXT010000125.1 GCA_021806355.1 Thermoplasmata archaeon | reverse complement strand
GTGGAATTGAATTCAAGGAAGAGGGATGCAGTGATGAAAAATTCAAGATTTATAATGGCAAAATGATTGGTGTCCATATTAAAGGGGATGAAGAAAACGGCCCGGAGGAAAAGATTCCCATTGGCATGGTAAACAAAAAAATACTTGAGGGCATATGTAAATTTGAAGAGGATGATTTCGCGGACAGGATATCATATTTTCACGATCAAAATGAAGTTGTGGAGGAAGTTGAAAGAAATCCAGGTTCATTTGCCATAATTCTCCCAAAATGGAATAAAAGAATGTTTATAGATGTTATGGAAAAGGTTTCAGTGCTTCCTCAAAAGTCCACCTACTTTTTTCCTAAAATACCATCGGGAATATTGATTAACCTGTTTAGGAGCAGTGAATAGAACAGGGATAAATGAAATTCTAACATTTGCCTGATTTTAAGTCGCTGTAGTCGCCTTAAGTCTTGCTTATGGATATATGATTATGAGGCAGGAGAAATTCCTTGTTGAAGAAAAAGATCATAGAATGCAAGGTTACGGGTTATTTCATTTGAAAATAAGGTGATTATATATTTACAAGCGATATATTTCAAGGCGAGGAAACGGTTGCTTTAAAATTTGGTGTTTGCAAAGAATGCAGCCATGAAGTGGCGTTTTTTGATGGAAATAAGAATTGACTCTATCAAAAGAACTGAAGTCGGGGGTCAGTTCTTGGATTTACAGGATAAGTTGATACTGACAATATGCTTTCTCAACAGACACGAAGCTAGGATAATTAATTGAAATGATAGTTCTACCGTTGACTAAAATACGTATTTTTCCATTTATTATGCCATTCATTATCCCAACATCTTCCTCATGGGCCAAATACCTAAATGCTTCATTCGAAAGTTGTTACTTCTTTCCTTACGAACTTCGACACCCAATCCCTTCCACTTCTTGCCAACGATCTCAAGTCTCTCTTCTCGTCTGCTCACATTGTTGCAATGCCAAATATTACCTGAATGCATGACTTTGTTCCCTTATGTGAACATGCATAAATATTGTCTGCGCCTCTGCTCCTTTTGCTTCTCCTATGGTTTGTATAACCATGCCATCTAACCAACCTCCAACTACCTTTTTTTTAACTATTAACATTCGACGATATCTATTCTTTGGCATCCTACGATCCGACATGGTATTTCTCATCTCTATTCATATCTCTAAACAGTGTGTGACCAATAAGTTGGACCATTTGTTACTTATGATACGATCAAATATGAATCACTCCTTCTCTTCTTTCGCGAGTAGGATTTTGGCATACTCCATGAATGCCTTAAATTCTGTTTCCAATTTGGTAGTCAGTTCTTGAGGCGTCCTTGCCACTATTGTCATTTGGGGATTTGCCTCTATTCCAAAACCTCTGACTGTGAGTTCTATTCCTCTGCCTTCTCTTGAAGAATTGGGAGGCATAGTTGTTTGGCCGTATTTCTCATTTTTACTCACACTCATAGTAGATTTCTTTTGCTTGAATGATGCCTCTTTGGTGATTTTTTCCCTCAACGTGCCCTTTCTTTTAAGCTCATCTGACAATGGAATTCCATACGTATTGCATAAATGAAGAAACAAAGATGCGGCGTATTCGGCTTGTGTATTACCAAATTGAAAGTAACTAATGAAGTAATTTATGATATCATTCTTATTGGCATGTTCAATGTGTACTCTCGCAAATAAGTCGCTATATGAATCTCTAATCAACTCTGTGATATATTGATTGCGCTCATCACCAACCAATTTCAATTTTATGATTTTGTCTGTCACTACATCTCCGTTTTCGTTTACCAACCCTAGCCATTCAGCCAATTTCACCACATTCGCAGCATTAGGCATGGAGGTTATATCGTTATCTACAACAAACTTGGAATCTATTTTTACTGGTGTCTGCCTTCTAAACAAATCAAACAGTTTGTCTGCGTGTCCAGGACTTGCATAGGGGGGTTTCAATTTTTTTTCATCGCTCATTTTATTTTCATCTCATATAGACATCATAATGATATATATGAACTTTTCCATGAAACATTTGTGTATGATTCCATTTAGTCTAAACCTTAGAGAAATGCGTAATTGATGATACTTCTCTACATTATAACTTTCCGATACTGAGCTTACAATTGTATAGTTTCATATTTATATACAAAACAATATTATGGGAATAATAACAATGAAGATGAATCATTCAATACTTGGTAAACACGATGCTCGCTACATTTTTCAAAAAGTTATGGTCACAGAGCCATGCATATATCATGTGGGAAATGATTCTATAACAACATAGAAGAGACCCCCTCACTGTAATCATATGATAAATTTTTTTCATTTATAGCGGTTAGAAATTTTCATCTACCGTTCCACTGAGATCGCACTCCGCTACACGTGGCCCTGAATGAGAAACTACTTGAAGAAAAGTGCGAGAAATAATTGAAAGAAGGGGGACTGCGTATCATAGAGAGAAGAGCATAAACTGTGTTGGTGATCTTAGTATTTATGAGTAATCAAAGTGTGTTGCATAATTCATTAATCATAGTCATTTCCCTCATGATGTTGTAACACTGCACCTTTAAAGCTATCTTCTGGGCTATGTAATCAGGCATGGCAGCCTTTATTACCTCACCCATTGTCCGCTTTAGCCCGTAGAAATATATCTCGACATTCTATATCTTTCCGTACTGTACGAACTCCTTCCATTCTTTCTCCGATGTTCTCTGGATTAGCCCGGCAACCCCTGCCTTTGAAGGTGATCTCCTTGATCTGGTAGTGGCATTCCTCCTTGGTGGTGTGATGGTGTTGGATGAAAATGTATTGAATATGGATCATTGAATCATATCACTTGTCTGCGAACATCCTCTTGACCCTGTTCCTGAAATTTTCAAGCTTCTTCCTTCCATCCTTCGCATCATGGACATGCTAATCCATTATTGAGAGGGAGAGAACCGAGATATCATGTATTGATATGATCGCATGGAGCTTGCTCCATTCACTCCTCCTCCATTTTAAGCTAGGGTAACCACCCCGGATGGCGATCTTGAAGTCGGTGGAATCAATGGCACAGTCCACCCACATCCCATCTGATCCTCCTGAAGATGTTTGTGCAACAAACTGTCCTGATTCCTGTAATCCTGGAGAATACCCTAGCGACACCCTCAAGTGATCGGAAAGGGAGCACCGTACATTGCCCTCAGTTTAGCAAGGATTGTTTGAATGAGGTTTGCGTCTTGGACGGACGGCCTTTCTTTCCACTGTTATTCTCCTCAAGAAGAGACTTCAAGTTCAGGAGGAATGATGGATCCATCAGATCCCCAATCCTGTTCACAAGGGATTTGTTATATCTGTCCCGCCTCCTGCCCGAACCGATCCAATATCTCCTTGTACTTCCGTTTCCCAATGCCTTGATTTGTTTTGGTGTCATAGAAACCAATTGCTCCCCAGTATAATGAAATACTGGGGAGTTATGCAACACACTTTATATTATAAAATTCTGTTTAAAAGAGGCAAATAAATTCGCGTAAAAGAATATAGTAAAAACCAAAATTTTATAATAATTTAGAGATTGCATTAAAGTGATTTAGTGTCTATTATCGATAGAATACATATTGAAAACTTCAGATCAATCAAAAATATAGATGTGAGATTTAACAAAATAAACGCGTTAATAGGTCCAAACAATGCTGGAAAGTCTAATATAATGAAAGCACTATCAATTGTTCTGGGGGAAACCTGGCCTTCAAGTAGAACCATAGATGATAATGATTATTACGACAGAGACAGAACAAACAGAATAAAGATACAAGTAATGTTCGATGTTCCATTTGAAGTGAATGGTTTTTTTGGAAAAATCTATGGTTTTTGTTTCAATTGCTCTGAAAATGACTCTTTCTTCGTTGCACTGGACTCTTCAGAAAGCCCTTTGAAATACCCAAATGGAACTATACTAAGGGTATCTCAAGTGATGAAAGATGAAGTCCCTCTGGTTTTTGTGGACATAGATAGACAATCCTCGCAACAGGTTAAGGGGAGTAGATGGACCTTATATGGAAAGATACTAGAGCATTTGGGGAGTAAGATTACACAAGAAAAGAAAGACCAATTTTTTGCTACAGTTTTGAATTCATTCAATTCTGAGATTTTTGACACATCTCCAGGGGAAGATCTCAGGTATCTTGAAGAAGAATTAAGGCAATCAATTAAAGAGCACACAGGTTTTAATCTAGCATTGGAGCTTTCTATTTTAGATCCAGTAGATGCAATTAAGAACGTCAGGCCATATTTTAAGGAAGGTGCATCTAATAGTAAGTACGACCCGGAAGAAATGGGTGCTGGTACGCAGAGTGCGTTGGCAGTATCTATCGCCAAAGCTTATAGCGTAATAGTGAAGAAAGGTGTGGTGCTAGCAATAGAAGAACCTGAACTGCATTTTCATCCTCAGGCGTGCAGAAACTTCTATAACAATTTGAGTGAGCTTTCGAATAAAGGACTTCAAGTTATATACACAACTCATTCACCATATTTTGTCGATATTTCTAAATTCGAGAGTATCCACATAGTTAGAAAGAATTCCTCGGCGACTAAAATAGAGTCCGGTTCAAATCTTTTATTGCTGAGAAAATCTCCCACTAAAATTATCACTAGATTTAATGAGGGCGTAAACCAAACACTTTTCGCTGACGGAGTCATATTGGTTGAGGGGCCAGATGATGAGATTGCTTGTAAGGCGATGCTTGAAAGACTAAATTTTGATGTGTATAAAAATAATGTGTCGGTTGTTTCCTGTGGTGGCGTAAAAAGCATACCAACCATCGCAGAAATTTTGTTAACTCTTAAAATAAAAACCATTGCGCTTATAGACGAAGACCCTGGTAATTCTAAAACAGAGTCAGTTACTAGCGCTCTCAGAAATTCTCTTGGAAATAACTCCATTTATCTTCAATCTCCTAATCTGGAAGGTGTATTTCAAATATCGGGCAAATTCAATCCAACTTTTGCGTTGGCTTATTTCCAAGGATATCAAGGAAACGTTCCTCAAGTTTATTCTGACATAGTGGCGCACCTCTCCAAGAATAATAGCCCTTAAAAAAAGGTACTTTTCGCCCTCTTTTTTTCTTCAAAAGGTAAAGTCAAAGTACCATACAGAAATTTTCCTTTAATTACCTATCTTTTTAGGTCATTTTGATCACTACGTCCATTATTTTCTTCTGCATTGCGGACTGTGTAACCATTTTCTCCCATCTGAACCCGCTTTTGCTGTCCTCCAGATATACCCTGTATCCCGGTCTCAGGAGATCAATAGCCTCTGAACCGGAATGATCCACCTTTTCCATGATGTATCCCAGATAGCTGAGGATGGCATAGGACAGGTAGCAGATCTTCACATGCCCCTCTATGTGTGAAGTGAGCCATACCCTCACGGGCCTGAGATCAAGCACCCCCTTCATCTGCTTGAATGCCCTCTCCACAGAATCCTTGTCATAGTATTTCCTCACCACCTCCGCATCAGTGAGGGAGGTGTTGTGGTATATGACAGAATACCCGAGATATTTAGCAATCCCTTCATCGGAGGAATGCTCGTAATAATGTGCTTTCTTGACTGATTCCATGGATGGGTTGAAGACAACAATGATCCTCCCCCCATGGTATTCCATGCTGTTGCAGTAGATCTCGGTGTTTACCAGTTTGACCCTGTGCTCCTTCCTGTATATATCCTCCCTGTCCACGGTGTCGATGATCCTCTTCAGATCCTCTGTCTTCCGGAGGCCGCAGATCATGGTGAAGTTCAGGGAGAGCATGGATTTAATCCTCTGGGGATCGGACATTCCCCGATCCACCACTATGACCGTATATCCATTGATCCACAGATCCTTCACCAGATCATCCATGATCATGCGGTTGGAAATGTTTCCTCCATAGGTGCGGTGCATGAGTGGAAAGCCATGCTTCTCTGTGACCACCAGGGCGATCTGCATGAGTTTCTTCACCCTGCCCTCTTTTCCCTTCCTGGGGCGTGAATCCATGGAATCTCCTGTAAAGTATGTGTCAGTTACATCGATCACCACAGTGCGCCTGTTTCCCTCCAGTTCTAAAAAGATATCTGAGAGTTTCTTTTCAATGTAAGAGAAATCCATGCTGTTTATGTCACTCAGTGATGTGTATAGATCCTGTGTTGATACGTGCGGGATGTCCAGATGCCTGAGTATCTCGGTCTCCTGGAGGTATTCCGGCATCCTGTTGATTGCAGGGCGATCCAGGAGCTGGGAATATACCATCACCTGGGCGCTCTTCTGTATCATGCCTCCAATCCCGAGTTTCAGTGCAATCCGGTGTACAGCCTCCACATCAAGGGAACGGCGGACCTCCATGACCCTGACATCCACTGAACTCAAGCGCCTTACGGGTGAGCAACCCATCTCCTTTCCGATATAGCGTATGAATTCCTGTTTGACCTTGCCGTTTACCCGTGTGCTACGCACCTCAGCAAGGTACGTCCCGGATTTTGTCCTTACCTTTCTTATGAATGTCGTAGTGACTAAATAATCACTACATAGTATTTACATGTTTCGGTAGAACCGATGAATATAGGCATTTTTGGACGTAGTGTATAAAACGTATCAAAAAGGTAGGTAATTAAATTGAATTATATTTTTACCATAACGAGTGGCATTATCTTGAGAATGATATTTCATCAAAGCAGGCAGAAAAAGCAAATGGTTTTGAAAGAACTGAAAGAGAAATTAGAAATATTAGAATCATAGATCCATCAAGCCTGCAATATTCGTATTTGTTTAAAGCTATTAATAGGCTTGCCCCTTCTCGTACCATCGGAAATCCCTATATAGATGACATCTACACCATAATTCTATTTATACACTTCCCACCGATGTGGTCGGTTGGAAAATCGTATAAACGCTCTCAAACATCCTGCTGGCTGGTACGAACCAAAGGATATGGAAGTGAAAGTCCTAAAATTGATCATGGAAATGAATTGGAACAACCCTACTTACATGTTCGACCATCTCGGCGCTAAGAGATGAAAA
>JAJZXT010000121.1 GCA_021806355.1 Thermoplasmata archaeon | reverse complement strand
TTGATGGAGAGAAATACACGAAAATGCCGCTTGAGGTTGTCGATACCGGATACGGTCTGGAGCGGATCGCATGGGTCACCCAGGGAAGTTCAACGGTATATGATGCTGTCTTTCCTGAAGTTATTAAATTCGTCATGGATAATTCCACGGTTCGCTTTGCGGAAACGTCGGAAATGGCAAGGGTTACAATCAAGGGAATCGGGGAAAATTATCTCTCCCAGTCCGCGGATACAGATGATAGAATCAGGTTCCTGAAAAATGCATATATAATCAGCGACCACTCTAGATCGCTCGTCCATCTGCTGAAAGATTATGTCATCCCAAGCAACGTCAAGGTTGGATACCTGGAGAGAATGCTCCTGCGGCGGTTATTCCGTGCAGCAGAGATTATTAATTTCACAGGGAATGTAATGGAACTCCTGAAAATGCATATAGACAGCCTTAAAGGAATCATCGAGGATTTTCCCTATGAGTTTGCAGAGGAGATCATAAAGGATGAAATGGAAAAATATGTGAGAAGCGTGAAGGAAGGCACGGGGGAAGTGGCCAGGATAATCAGGAAGAAACACAAGATCGATCTTGACGATCTTCAGGTGCTATATGATTCATCAGGTATGCCACCCGATCTAGTAAGGGAAATTGCTGGAAGGGAACATATTGATGTGACGATTCCCGGGGATTTTCACTCACTCATTGCAAAAAGGCACAGGATCCAACAAAAAGCCACCAAGGATGATTTTGCAGGATTTCCCCAGATCAAGACACGTCCCCTCTATTATGATGACACCCACATCTATGAGTTCAATGCCATAGTTCTTTTCTCATCATCCAACAGGATCATCCCAAACCAGACTGCCTTTTACCCGACCGGAGGAGGCCAGCCAAACGATCTTGGTTATTTCATTTACCGGGGAAAGAAAGTCATGGTTACTGATGTTACAAGGAATGGGGATTCAATCATTCATACACTTGAGGAACCGGTGGAAAAGGGATCCAGGATCATGGGTCACATAGACGTTGAAAGAAGAAGAAGGCTGATGGTTCACCATAGCTCGACACACCTTATACTGGGGATAATGAGAGAGTACCTGGGAGAGCAGGTATGGCAGACAGGAGCGCAGAAGGGAGTGGAAAGCTCCAGAATAGACATCTCGTACAACAGGAAGCTTTCCGGGGAAGATATAGCAGAGATAGAGAGAAGGTGCCTGAAAGCAATCCTTGAAAACAGGAGGATTCACGCATCATTCATGGACTGGAATAAAGCCACTGAAAAATACGGATTCAGGCTCTTCGAAGGCGGCGTTCCATTAAGTTCCAAGCTAAGGGTTGTGGAAATAGAGGGCGTTGACATTGAAGGATGTGGCGGAACCCACCTGGATAACACCGGGGAGATTGGCATAATCAAGATAATTTCGGCCGAAAGCATTCAGGAAGGCATTCAGCGTATTACATTTTGCGCAGGCAATTCTGCGCTGGATTACATCCAGTCAAATTACAGCCAGCTGAACCTTATCAAGAAAGCAAGCAGGGTGACCACGGAAAACATTTCTGACGGTGTGCAGAAGATTGCCGATGAGAATGTGGAACTGAGGAAGAAGATTGACATTTACATAAGGACGCGGGCAGAGGAATTGTTTTCAAACGCAACTATTAAAACTATCGGGAGCACACAATGGAAAATGGTCGCCGGAAACATGGACAGCGACCTAATGCAGTTCCTTTCAAAATTAATAATCAGCAGAAATTCAAACAGCATTGTATTCAATCTAGGAGATTCGAACGTATCAATAATCTCAAGTGATCCTGCATTGTCCGTGCAGCCTCTAAGGGAATTTTCAATAAAGGGTGAATTCAAGCCTTCAAGATTCATAAAGGCAGCAATGGATAGAGAGGAGTTTGCAAAGCTGCTGAAGGCGCTTGACATAATGCACTGAAAGATTAATAAGTAGAATTTCAAATACTGTTTGCTGGAAATAACCAATGGCTCTAAACGACAGGGAAAAGGAACGCATCCGAAGCATCGCAGGCAATGTTTTTGGTGATGTAGAAATCAATCAGGAAGGCGATATGCTATTCATTGCCATCCCGGAAGGACTTGACAATGAACTGTTTTTTGACCGATTTTATGACGCCATAAAGGATATAGGTTTTATCTGTTTCTTAACACAGGATAATACAATAGGCGTTATAAAAAGGGACAGGAAGGTGAATAACAGCGTAAAATTACTGCTTCTTATTATTACCCTTCTCAGTATAGTTTATGCCGGCTTCGCATATTCATCGTCATATTATTCTGGTTCCACAGACAGTGAATCTCTCTTTGCCTCCATTATTTATTTTGTCATACCCATATTCTCCATATTTCTGGTACGGGAGATTCCGAAGGTAATCATACATAAGAGGTCAGGTATCCCGTATTCACTCCCAATTTTTGTCCCAAACCCGATTTCCATGGGTACCATGGGGCTGATAAATGCCCCGGAAGTTCCTTACAAAAACAGGAACGACATGATTGTTTCAAGTTCTCTTTCCCTAATTTTCGGCTTTATTCTAGCCATGGCATTCTATATAATTGGATTGGAAGGGTTTTCTTATTCGTTGCCTGTCATAACCTCAGTAAACATACCGGCGCATACCATTTCACCGCCACTCATATTCCAGCTCATAATATTGAAATATTTACCCATTCAGGGCAATCTCGACCCACTAGCCTATGCAGGCTGGGTGGGAATGATCTTCACATCCTTCAACGCATTTCCCATCGGATTTCTTGACGGTGGAGTCATACTGGCTTTAAACAGGCAGGAACTCAAGAGAACCATATCCTATATCGCCCTGTTTGCAATGATCATCTTCTCACTTACTTTTCCTTCATGGCTCATACTCCCCATCTTTATTCTCCTTCTTGGGGTAAATGCTCCCATGTCACTCAACCATCTTCAGGCAATTCGGACCCATTCGAAGATTCTTGCGGTTGCAGTATTGCTCATCCTTTTTATCGGAATCGTTCCATATCCGTTCCACACAACCCAGAGTTCATTCTCTATGAACATACAGAACAATTCCGGTGTCGTTATCAATAATACCTCTTCCAACAGTCTTGGTGGATCAGTATTTTTCAATTTTGTAGTGAAGAACACGGGAGGCGCTCCCATTGATCCTGCCTTCTCTATTTCTCCAAGCACCTCTTTCAATGTTACTGGATATAAGGCGACGCTTTCGCCTGGAAGTGAGGAGTCTTTCTCTATCTCAATAAATTCAGCATCGGTCGGAAGCCTTGGAATAAATAAATTTCAAATAGGGGTTACAACCGGGGAATTCACGAGAACAGCCACCATAGAAATTTACAAGTTGGCCCTTTCCCCGACAATGAAATTCAATGGTTCTAATCCATTCTTGTTTCATCTCTTCCCAAACGGCTCCGCCAATCTCTCATTCAGTTCACAGCTAAATCAAAGCATTGCCATTTACATGGTTGGCCCGAACAACATGTCGTATGTTGCAAGCATTAATGGAACTAACGTAGGGGCGAAAGGAACCAACCTTTTAACTGCCAGCGGAACGATGATAACGGGAGGAACAAGTGAAAGCATTTCAATAAGGGCTTTAAATGGTAGGCTTCCTTTTGACGTGATAGCGTTCAATCAGACCTGGATGGGGGCAGTGGCCTTTGTGGAACCGTAAAATTAGTTCGAACAACCTTTATGGTAGCAGAATGTGAAAACATATTTGTTCATATTTTCCTATCACCAGAATATGGACACAACTTCAGCTGGTTATGCTTTAATAGGGATGTTGAATGTTCATTGCAAATGGAGATTGCCTTTGTTATCAATCCTTATGCAGGCATGGGATTGAAATACAGAATGAAAGGTTCCGATTCAATCCGGAAGGATTCACCGCCGGAATCTTATGCCCTGACCAGGGCAAGGGAGTTCCTGATGGAGCTTGATGAGGGAATTGAACTGTTTACTTCCACAGGAACTATGGGAGAAGAGGCGTTCAAGCATTTGCCATCTCTGTCTTTCAAGAAAATATTTGATCCGCATCCACCATATTCTGCTGATGACACAGTTAATTTTGCAAGATTAGCATCAGGTTTCTGTGATCTTATAATCTTCGTTGGAGGAGATGGCACTGCAAGGGATGTTGTCAATGGTAATACTGAAAGCAAACCAATTCTTGGAATACCATCCGGAATGAAAATGTACAGTTCTGTCTTTGCGTCCTCCCCTGAATCTGCTGCTAGACTGGTAAATAGGGTCTATAGATCTGATGAGATAAAAACAGGCATAGCCGAGGTCATTGATCTTGATGAGGCTCTGTTCCAGAAGGGGGAGATGCAGATGAGAAAATATGCTGACGTGGTTATACCCGTTGGTGATGAAATTGTTTCAGATCCAAAGAATGTATATGCATCACAGGACACAGAACTGATTGCGGATTATGTTATTGACACCATGGACGATTCCTATTATATTATCGGTACTGGCACAACATGTAAAATGATCCTTGAAAAGTTGGGGTATGAAACAAATCCTCTTGCAGTTTACGTTTTGAAGGGAAAGAAACTCATTGCCGAGGATATTTATGCTGAAGACTTCATCAGGGTCTACAATGGCGGAAAGGTCAAGCTGGTAATAAGCCCGACAGGAGGGCAAGGCTTCCTATTTGGGAGGGGCAATAGGCAACTGACGATAGATTTACTGAAACTTGTGAATAAGGAAGACATCATTGTGCTATCATCCACCCAGAAAATCAATGACCTGGAAGTTCTGAGGGTTGATCTCCCAGGATTCAGTGAGTACTATAATTCAGGATACATCAGGGTTCTGGTAGGTTATTCTGATTACAAAATTGTGAAACTGCTGGTGGAATAGAATAGAAAAATGTTTAAGGCAATGATCAACTACTTGTTTGTTGGTAGAAACAAGGAAAAGAACCTTTGCAGACTTGAGTAAATATGTCAAGAAATCTCCGAATCCTGCCATCATCGTGGCGGCTATTGCAATAGGAGTTGTGGGGGTTTATCTCTATACCAGAAATATTTATCTCACTGCACTGATCGTCGTAGTTCCGTATATCCTAAATCTGGTTCTGGATCAGGCCACATTCAGGATCACCGCAACAAATTTTCCATTGAGGAGAAGCCTGACCACAGTTATGATAACAATGTGGTTCTATATCCTGTTCACAGGAATTCTGGTCGTGATTTTTCCGTGGCTTAAGTTTCAGGCCATACCTCTTGGGATAAGCTTCACGGCATTTTTCAGGTATCTCATACTTTACATATATTTCTCGAAAAAACCATATGTAAATGTACTTGTATCGCTCTACTTCTCAATATCGCTGATTCCCGTGTTCATATACCTTTCTGTATATCCTCCAATACTGGAAATAGTATTATTTTCACTATTTTCCGCAGCACTTGCGGCACTATTTGTTTCAAGATCCACAAAGATATTCAAGGAAAAATATGAGGAAGAGCCAACGAACCTCATAAAATTCTTTCTTCTTCACGGGTTTGACAGGAGATATAATGAAATCGGGGAGAGATTCTTCAAGAGGATGTACAATCAAAGCAGAAGTGTGCCGGTGAAGGTAATGGCACTAAGGGAAAAGAGTGGGAGTTTCAAGACAATCATGGTCTTTCCTTATGTTCATCCCGGTCCTTTTGGAACGGTTGGTTCCAGCGATCTGCCGATTCGTCTTCAAAGAAAGCTTGACGACATGAAATGTGATCTCATGGTATTTCACACAACCACCACAAATGATAACAACTGCTCCGGGGAGGAGGATATAACATCCATTTCAGCAGGCATCAGGAAAGCGCTTGGATCAACGGAAAAGGCAGATTCCATGTCAAAGCCAAGGAGGATCAACGCTTCAAAATATGCAATATCAATATTCAAATTCGGCAATTTTGGATTCGGGGCAATCCTGCCTGAAAGGGCACCATTTGACGATGTATCACTCCCGGAAGGGAAGAAAATTATGGATGCCGTTGTTGAATCGGGGGCATTTGATTTTGCCGTCATTGATGCTCAGAGCAATTTTACTCCAGGTGTTATGGAACTCATGGATTGTTCATCCCTTGTGAGACCGTTCCAGAGGGAATTTCACAGGATGGAGCCGAAATATCCCATCAATGCGGGCTATGCAAGAGGTAGCTATAACACCAAATCGCTTGGTGAAATGGGCATTCAGGTTCTCACTTTAAGGCACGATTCTGAAATAACTGCTGTAGTTTTGACTGATTCAAACAACATAACGTACGATCTAATGAAAAAGATAAGGGAAGAGATAGGAACATTATGCAAGACCATCGAGATATATACAACCGATAATCACGTGGTGAACGGAAGCACCCTTGACATGAATCCACTTGGGGAAAAGGATGATAATAACAAGCTTGTAGGGAAAATAAAGAATATCACCGAACAGAGCATTTCCACGATTACAGAATGCACTGCAGAAATGGGCAGCGAAGACGTTGAAGTGAAAATGGGTTCAGAGGAGAGTTACCAGGAACTTCTCGACACCGTATTTTCATCGGTAAAGGCATCAAAGAGGCTTGCTGCAATAATAATACCTGCAGCATTCTTTATTCCTCTCATAATAACCTATCTGGTATCCATTATGTTTCCGTGAATAATTTTCCATTTCCTGATCTTGCAAGAAGATCATAAACTGCTATTGCTGTGACACATGTTATTACCGGCACGGCCCTTATGGCTATGCAAGGATCGTGCCGCCCTTTTACCGTTATGCGATCTGCTTCCATTGTTTCAAGGTTGACCGTTTGCTGCTCTTCCCGTATTGAGGAAGTCGGTTTCATCACGACCCTGAATTCTATGGGCATTCCATTGGTGATTCCACCCAGGATCCCGCCATTGTTGTTAGCCGTGGTTTTTATGAGGTTTCCATCCATAAAAAATTCATCCTTTGCCTCAGTACCCCTCATTGAGGAGAAATGGAATCCGGAGCCGAACTCAATGCCCTTGAGCCCTGGCACTGAGAAAAGCAAATGCCCTATTATGCTTTCGAAGGAATCAAAGAACGGTTCTCCCAATCCGGGAGGGCAGTTTTTCACGGTAGTTC
>JAJZXT010000038.1 GCA_021806355.1 Thermoplasmata archaeon | reverse complement strand
GATCTTTATCCTGTGTAAACAAATATTCATTGTATAAAGAAGGCATTTGAGAGCCTGAAAGCTTAGGGTGCTTAAAATTGTAACCCATCCATGCCGCCATACTCTTCAAATCATTCCTTGCTGGAAGGAGTAACCTGCTTCTTATTAGATTCAGTGAATCTATAAAATGTGGTTCCGAAGAATCGTACCATAATTTGTAATTCCTTAGCCTGGCTTTTATTAGTTCCTTATCAAAATTATGCCCAGAAAATGTCACAATCTCACCATTTACCTTTGAAATCTCCTTCAGGTATCGTTTTAAAATTTCTTTTTCCTCGCCTGGTTCATGTGCAAACAGAAGTTTCAACTTATTGCTACTCTTAAAAAGCAGACCGATCAACCATATTTGGGAATCACTTGAAAGGCCGGTCGTTTCAATATCAAGGTATACTTCGTCGTCAAAGTCAAATTTGGACCTTGCAATTTCTACCGATACACCCTTTTTCAATCCGATTTTGTGATTTAGGTAATCTTTTGCTATCGAAACGAGTTTGTCAATAGTAATCCCATTGATTGATCTAACAGTTCCTTTGAGACCTTTCATATTAGCAAGGTCCTCTATTGTTTTAACACCCATCTTATTTAGGGTTTCTGAACGATAGTATCCAACTCTCCTCAATTTCTGAAGCGAATTTTCCTTAACCTCAGGAGGGTTATTTACCAATTCAATGAAGCGAAGAAAATCTTCATTGTTAAGAGGAACATCATCACACGGAATCATATAATCGGCAGCGAATCTTGGAAAGAACATCCCGATCTCGTTGATGGTTGGAAACTTTGATAAATTGTGTTCCGGAAAATTGAGTGGATTTTTGTTACTCATATGGAGTAGCATATAATATCCCACGATTTGTGCCAATTCGTATTTTTCGATCTTCACGCCTAAGGTAGTCTTCAGATCTATAAGTGATGTGGATGTGACAATGTCGGCATCGGCCCCTCCAAGTAGTATTGAATAATCGGCAAAAGAGGGGTTCAGTTCGATATATTTGCTTTGTGAAAATCTTGCGGAATCTATAAATTTCCTGGATTTTGATAACATCGAAATTACTTCGTCAATTTCAACGTCCAGTGGGGCTGGCATTAGTTTTTCCTTTGGAACAGGATCTGCCGGCAATTTGTATTCCCTGTAAACCGTGTCTAGACGACTCAGCCTGAAGCACATTTCGACCAACTTCCTCAAGTTCCCACTGTTCGGGTTTTTGTGATATAAATTTCTAGCAGCCTTTGCTGACTCCAGAGTACGCTTTGCCGGTATTACCCATTTTTGAAAAAAAGGTTTCTCGTTTTGAAAGATGAGATTTGCTCCCGCTTGGGCTACCCATTGATTTTCCTTAGCCCATGGGTATTTCCTCAATATTTCAAACCTTAGTGCGTAATCGAATGCAGTCCCTATAAGTGAATAATTAAGATTTAATGAATATTCTACTCTTTCAAACTTAGGTTTTTCTGGGATTTTCTTGATTCGTGAAACTAAGAAGTCAACAATATCAGGCCTGCGCTTGAGTATGCTGGTTAGGCTCATATTTTCTCCCTGATCTGGTCTATATATCCTTCAAATCCCATATAACGTTTCCGACGGTGTTTATACTTAAATACCTGAACTCTTTCACATTAATGCATATTTGTAAATAGCTGAAACCGTGATATGTAGGATCAGATAGGATATCGTTATATTTGATGAATGCAATGATCTCCTTATACCCTCAGGATACTGGAAATATGTGAACAGATATCCAAGCTTTTTTTCCATATTGTATACTGGTCTGGGATACTTGGAGGACAATCTGTCCCTTAATCTGTCGAATCTCTCCATTGCAGAATCCTTTGTGTCTGATGTGAATATTGCTTTCAGATCATGATCAATCTCACTCCTGTCAGATTCCCTTACATCGGATTCCAGATTCCTGCTTGCATGAATGGTGCATAGCTGGAAATCAGATCTTGGAAATATCTTACGTATCTCCTCGTCAAGTTTAGGTATACCATCTGCCATGAATAGAATAGGTTCCCTTCATTAACAGTTCTTCATGCAACGTCCGTTTCAATTTTATCCATGCCTTCCATGTATGTTTTACCTCCTTGGTTTGACTTCAAGAAGGTAACCTTCCTCATTTCATGAATTTTCTATTCATGATTAATACTTACACAAGATTCTGCACACTAATGTGTTAATATCTGCTGTGAATCCCAGCAATGGCAGGATTAATATATTGTTTCCATATTGATTTTTTATGCCAGCGTATTATTCAAAATTTTATCTGATAGGCCTGAAGTCAGAAAGTGAATTCTGGGGTAACATGGAGCATACCAGTTTGTTCCTTCTACAGGGAGAGGGAGACAGGCAGTGGGTAGAAGCGCATTATCCGGCCGGGGATTTGCAGAAACGTGTTCCTGGCGTTCTTGTCCCCGAAAAGCCTGAGGATCCGAACCTTCTGCTTGACTCCTGCATGGCATTCCTGCCCGAGGTCTTTCAAGAGATTCCGGATTTTTCGTCCCTATCAAAAATCGTCAAAGGCGCAAACAGATTTGATCTGAATCTGGAGAAACCAGGCAAGTGGGATTCTTTGAGGAAGGAGTGCCTTCCATACATGGGAAGACTGGAGGTAAAGGCTCTGGAATTTTAATTCCGTAAAGGTTCTGGTGCTTTTGGGTGTAATTAAAGGTTTAGGTGTTATGGCCCATACAGCAAGAGGATGAGAATGCCATTGTTATGTTCTAAAAATATTCTAGGCAAGATCATCTTTTATTATACCCCATGTTCTGGCATCACACTCAGGAAAAAATGACACTATAGCATTCTTTCCACGATATATATTATCCCGTTTAATTTTCTTCGTTTGAATGCGACTCTCCCTCTGCAGTGGACAAACCAGTAAGCAACGTATCTAGAGCCTGCCCAAACGAGTCAACCTTATCATTTAGAATGTTTGACTTTGTTCTTGCGTTATCGATGTGCCCGCGCAATATCTTCCAATCTTCAGCTATATTGTGAAAATCTCTCTGGTAACCTTCTATTTTCCTTTTGATGGCATCAGTATGTTTTACGATTTTTTCTGCTTCTACATAACTTCTGATGACAGCTAGCTGCGGTATTATTGATGATGGCGATACTATTAGAACATTTGCCTTTGCGGCCTCATCCATCCACTCAGGGTGTTCTTCAGCAACATAAGCATAAATGGACTCTGCTGGAAGATACATCAATGCAATCCGTGCAGTTCCGGATTCTGGTTTAACGTATCCTGCAACCTTTTTCACGTGTTTGTTGAAATCCCTTTTGAAGTCATTATCTGCCCTTGACTTCTCTTCATCCTGCTTTGCCTTGAAAATTCTCTGGTAATTCTCTAGTGGGAACTTGGAATCAACACAAAGTTTTCCCTGTGGAGTGTCAAAGTGAATATCAGGGATTTCTATGTCCGACGAAATCTTTTCGCGCACGTGGATCCAGTCAGAACCAAAAGAATCCTTGAGAATGTCTTCTAATTGCTGTTCTCCAAAGTACCCCCTACTTGACTTATTTGTAAATATTTCCGTTAGAGAACGCTGCTGTTCCGACAAGGTCGTGGTACTTTGACGTATTGCAGAAATGTCTGCGTCAATCCTTAACTCAGCTAAGGAAGCTTTGAGTTGATCTCTCATTACTTGATTATTCGATAACGCGTCTCTTATGGATTGGTCATATATTCTCCTAAGATTGCCCGAACTCAGTCTCGTAACAAGAATGTAAAGAATAATCAATATGGATATGACGGAAATGACTAATGCTAAGAGAGAAACTGTATCGGTCACAATACACGCCTCTCGAATATTTTAACATTGTTTACCATCAATCTACACCCGCATGCGTTCCCTTGGCAGGAACAGAGATTTCCGCATCTACACACTTCCTATCAAACGAGACAAATATGTCATCTGCGAAAACATGTAAACATTGCCTGTTGTTGGTTCAGGAAGAAATTTTGTTTCCATTGTTTGACCACTTTCATTCCTTCTTTCAAACTCCTGTTCTGATTGCACTTTTGAAATATCATTCGTCGGTTGACAGATCTTCTATTGTATGAGCATTCACGAAGTTAATGAGGGATGAGTACCTTGGTCCCATAATCCCGCTCCCTTTCCCACGGACAATATCTATGGGATCAGTAAGTTCCTTGAGGGATCCGGGTTTGAGTATTATTGCCTTTTTTCCATAATCTGAAGGATTTGCTGGAGGTTGCCCATACGTTTTTGTTATAGCCTTATCTCCAACATCAACCAATGTTTCTATCTCCCCGAAATATAATACCTTTGATTGCGGCCAGCCGACGTAAAGAGCGAAGTATATTGGTTTTCTGCTGATTTTCACTGACCGCCACGCATAATATCTCTTCAACCATGAGGGGCCGGTCGAATCAGAAGGGCAAATGATAACAAGATCATCTCTCATTGAGGTGAGTTCCTTCCGAGACACCTTAGGAACCACCTTGACGCCCTGGCCAAGAGAAATTCCCTTAGGTGCGATTCCAATATCGATCTTTATGTTATTCTTGACGGAATCAACCGACATGCCATACTCAGAAGCTATCATGCTTGTAATTGAGTCCTTAATTTTCTCTTCGTTATCGTTGACTATTGCCTTCAACCTGCTGCGTTCCTGGCTTTCTGCAATAAATTTCTCCATATTCCTGGGATAAATTCCTTTAGAGAGATTGATAAATATCGATATATCTTCTTTATCTTCTCGGCAGTTCCATTCATAGACCGGAGCATCGACGCCTTTAATCATCAGAAGTAACTCATTTCCATTATATAAAATTCCGTATTTTACCTTGGTAAGCAATAAATAAGCCCGTAATTGTCCCCTGGCACGCTCATCTAGAAGCGGAACGTTAGGGGACTTAAGTTCAATAATAAAACCATCTTCTTCACCGCCAATCAGGAAGTCGGCTCTTAACATGCCGTTAATTCCTCGCATAGGTTCCTGCTGATGAATCTCGTTAATTGGCCAGTTCATCGAAGAGAGCAACTTCTTTGTCACTTTAGTGACCTCCTCCTCGTATTCATCCTCTAGCTCACATCCCATGTTTACATATTGTTTAATTTTGTCTTCATTCATATAGCTCCCACCTTTTCAAATTCATTTTCTTTTGCAGATTAAAATATGATTCCAAGGCTTCAAGATCTATCTTATCGACATCGCAATAACTAATCGTCAGATCAAAAGGAGCCTAGGAAATCACCACAGAGCATTTACGGTTTGGTCTTAGATAAATCTTTTCATGGAATTTTACATCAGATAGTGTGGAGATTCTAGTCTTAAATTTTGTCTTGTTTCGATAGTCTCACTTGTCCCTCTATAGGTATAAGTAAAACTAATGCAATTATTTTATTTACTTCCGCAATAGGGTCCAGTGACAAAACTAATCGAGATTTCCCATGCAAGGAAAAGAGGGAACTCTGTCGGGATGATCATTCCCAAGAAGATACTGGAAAAACTTAGAATTGAGGAGGAGGGAATAGTTGGTTTTTATGAGTCTGAAGGTAGGATCTATCTAAAGAGGATAGAATAGTGGATAATCAATGGCTAGTAACTTGCCTCTCCCATTGTTCCTCCAGTGAGTGTGTCGACAAACAGGAAACTCATAACGGCTGCATCGCCCGTTGTTCCAGCAATCTCATAAACATTTATAGATGTTCCTTTCGAGAGATATTGTGATCCGGAGACGTTAACGTTCCAAATACCGCCCAGAGGTTGCACTTTATTCAGAGCGGTGTATAATGGCAAAGTGTATTTCTGTCCATTTGTATTAATAACGGTGAAGTTCACATAACTCATTTTTATACTCCATGACACGGAGAAAATATTGATCAGGTAATCATAAGGGCTGCTTGAGCTTCCAGTGGAAACAATCCCTATGCTCGGTGTTAACATTGTAAAATTGAGTGATACCACAACATCAAGAGGGTAAGTATTGTATCCCGAACCCTGGGAAGTGTGAACGTCTCCCACGTCAACAACCCCAGTGTAGCCGGATGAGTTGGTCTGCCCAGACTGCTGAAGAGAATATCCGGTTTCCGAGGTGATAATGTAAGAATACACCCCATTTTCAAGTGATGAGAAATTCATTTCTGTTGAATTTGAGGTTTCCTGTTCGGTATAGTTCACACCTGTAACCTTTATCGTCCAGTTTGTTCCAGCCATCAAACCGGACTGAACGAATTGTATCTTTCCAGTATTGACGTTTCTGTATCCTGGGCCATAGTAACTGTAAACCTCGTATGAACTTGCACCTATTATAGCAATGATGGCCATTATCGCTACAATCTTCAAATAAAACTTCACTAACTATGATCAGACCTTCAATTAAATGCTTTGTCATCATCATATTATGATCTGACACTTCATTAGTGAAATGTGAGAGAGGCATAGCACTAGAACGCGGAAAAAGACAGTCTTCCAGATTTTATGTAAGTTCCAGAAAGGACTTCCTTAAGTTTACACGACTTTCGTGAAGCTACGTGGCACTCGAACCATGAATTATCTTTTGAGTTTCCTTGAATAGAGTATCGTCTAAATATTTGATAAATTCATCTTCGCTTTGAAAATGATTTTTCCTGTACAAAGAGGTATATTCAAAAAGCGCAAGCCCAAGTAACGGAGTAAGTTTTTCTATAACTCTTGTCAATTTTTCCTCCGTTATTTTCTCTTTTCCAGAATGCAATAGTTTATTTCGCATACTGTAGGCTTCGTCTATGATACCGTACGAATCCTTTCTATCTTTGATTAACAGAGATGCTCTTATCCCTATTGTATTTCTATTGTTCCCATATTTTGATTTCATTCCGATTAAACCTTCAAACCCCACAATGAGGTCGATAAGCTTATCTTCTGGATCGCGCCTAATTGAGCTCATTCCCATTCTTCTCACCGCCTTCCGGACATTATCGTCCAATTTAATGTGCTCATAGAATAGGGCATCCCAATTTTCTTGAATAGCGGTAAAGTATTTCTCCTCTAGCTCGGGCATATTCCTTTTCAATGAAGCGATGGCTATGCCTGAAAGTTTACCCCTTTCTGTCGAGGATAATGTTGAATTACCATCTTTGTTGAGGAACGCACCTAA
>JAJZXT010000129.1 GCA_021806355.1 Thermoplasmata archaeon | reverse complement strand
AGAATGAATTGTGGATGGACAGGTGACCATTGTCCAGTGGCTGTTTCAAAAGTCATATTGTTCGCAACATTCAACCCTGGTACAATTATGGTTCCATTGATAGTTGGCCTAGGCAACAATTGCGGCAGGTTATTCTGCACCAAGACACTTGAGGAATTGGTTGGTATTAAAGATATTAAGTTGTTTAACTGTGAATTTAGTGTCATACTTGGATTAAGTTCCTCATTTAAATGGTAATTAACTAGAGTCTTATCATTAAAAGGGCCATACGGTAAATACACAGTTCCCATAAGTATTATAATCACAAAAACAGTCGATAATATTTTGAGACTATTTTTCCTTGCAGGGCTGTCTGTCTGACTATTCGGAGTATTTATTCTCAACCCAGAGGTTATTTGGCTAGTACCTTCAATAAGCCCAAGGAATATGAATGGAGCAATGCCAGAACCATATTGCATCATGAAAGTTCTCGGGAATAAGTAAGCAGAATTAGTTGAAATAAAAATTAAGATGAAACCGGGTAATAAGAAAGTTGTCCACTTTCTGGAAAGAAGAGAAATGCCTAGCACCGGAAATAGAAAGAGCATTACCGTTTCTATCTTGGTATCAAAATCTAAAAAGAAATTTCCGAGAAGCGAGCCGTCAGAACTCGCATGCAGATTTGCGGCCAAACCAGAACTTGTGCCTAGTAACACATATGAAGAAATCAACTGTACTGTTAACAAAAGTGAAAATAGGAGTGCTTCCCTGAAACGCTTATCGAGTTTTATCCTATTAAACTGGGCCCTTTTACGATAATCATAAAGAATCCATATCGAAAGGAGGAGTGGAAAAATAACATAAGGGAACCTCGTTATTCCACTCAAAAATAAAAGGACGAAGGATGATCTTAAGTTTCCCCTTAAATATAAGGCGTATGCAGTCACAAAGAGCGGCATAAATAATGCCTGATAGTGGAAATCGTACCAATTAACTCCAGCTAAAGGGAAATAAAGCAAAAATGATGCTGATAATAACCATCCTGCGAGCCGGCTCTGCAGAAAGCGCAATGAAATGTAATAAAGGGGAATCGCGGTGCATGCAATAAATAAAGATTGGAAAATTAAAATAAAAGGATATCCACCTATTATGAAGAATGGTGAGACCGGAAAAACAATGCCATTGTAGAGAAATTCTTCTATCAAAGAGGATGCTTTCCATGAGGTGTGGAATATTAGCCAGCTTCTCTCCATATTGAAGCCAAGATCCATATAGTATGAACCAAATGAGTAAAATCTGTCTAATGAAATAAATGACCAAATAGTTGTATAGAATATGATAAAGATAATGGGCAGAAGATAACCTTTGGTTAGAAGTTGAGTTGTTAACTTTTGCCTATAATTATTCAGGGTCATATTTCATGTCACTTTACTCTTAGGTTGAATAGTATGTAATTCAAGGTACATTATTTTTTTTCGTTTCTTGAGCAAACGATGCTATATAATAATAGTATTGGTATTCCCAATTCGAAAATGAGAATCGCAATCCTTGGTCCTCTTGATTTGGAATTCATGGGCGGGGGAGAAACCAATTCTATGATGGTCGGAAACATGCTCTGCAAAGCGGGCCATGAGGTCACGTACTTTGGAACGGGTTGCCCCTTGGTAAATGTCCCTATAGAAAAAATATATCCTAAGATTAGATTTAACTACACCCCATCTGCTTTTGCCCAAGATCCGATGGCACATCCCCTGATCGTTAAAGTAACTTCATTACTTTCTCTTGGGTTGGTGGGCATATTCAGTTATTCAAAAATGTTGAACATGGCCAAGGAGTTTGATGTTGTTTACTTTTCCATACCAAATTTAATGGCTAGAAGGCTTTCACCGATTTTGCTTAAAGAAGGCAAGAAAGTCATCCTAGCAAATCATGGCACATTTTTTGAGTATTTCGGAAACAGCCGAAACCCACTTTTCAGATTTTTCAAGAAAATGGGTGAAATGATCCTTATTCAACCTCTATCAAAGGATCAGAATGGTTTATTGATTCACACACAAACCTCTTTTCAGACTTCTGTTTACAAAAGCCTTGGTTTTAGTGGGTCAAATATAGTTGAAATACCTCAGAATAACGTAGATTTTGGGGACTACAAAGTGTCCAATAACGGTGGCCCATTTACTGTAGTGTTTTTAGGAAGGATGGTGAAGAGCAAGGGCATAGGTCTACTTTCACAAATAATTCAGAAAAATCAAAACATAAAGTTTCATGTAATTGGTAACGGGCCCCTTTTAAAACAATTCATGACTATGACACCATGTCCAAATGTGGAGGTATACGGATACATATCCGATGAGCAGAAACGTCAAATTCTTTCTAGCAGTGACATAATGGTTGTACCTTCTAAATTTGATTCCCTATCTATCTCTGCGATAGAAGGGTTGGCTTCTGGACTTGCCATCGTTGCGTCCGATAGTTCTCAAGGGCCAAAGTATATTCTTGGCGCCAATAAAATTCTAGGTCAGCTTACAAAACGTAATGTAGAAGCTTTCTCAGATTGTATCCAAACATACAGGTGCGAAAAGGAATCAGATAATATCCAGTATTTCAAAAATAAAATCCAAAGAAGGGACGTTGCAAAAGCTCTTTTCGATATGAGTATGCTTGAATCTTTTCTTGACTCAGCTTTCGCCGAAGTCATAAATAATTCGCCGCGCCCTCAGCTGCAAGAAAAGTATTATGTGACCACAAATATTGAAGACTGACAGATATTTACTAATCGTTAATTCAATTCTGCTTTTGCCTCCTATATTATGTAGCATATAATCATTTTTTATTATTAATATTCTAAAGATAGTCTATAAAATTAATAAATGGGATTTCACAGTGAAATGTTATAAATCCCTTCTAAATACTCCAAGAATAATGGAAGAGTCCAGAGGCCACACCAGGTTCATAGGAGTAGATGCGCTTTTTCAGTATACCGGCTCTGGTGTGCAACTCTTTTCGGGAATGGTATTTTATATAATTATAGTTAGATTATTTAATTCCACTGCTGTCGGGGCTATAGCTCTATTTGTAGCGATAATAGGCTTGTTTAATATTGTTTTTTCATTTGGATTAGGGACCGCAGCACAACACTTCACTTCTTACAACTTGGGAAAGGGGGATCACGCATCTGTAAGAAAAACAATTGAAAAGATCATTGCATACGGTTTTATGTTCAGCATTCTTGGTTTTGTCTCTCTGCTTATTCTTGCACCTGAAATATCAATTGTTTTCCTGCATTCTGATGGATATATAGAACTAGTTAGGATTTTAAGCGTGGTTTTAGTTGGAAACGTAATGTTTGGAATCTTGAACGGAACATTGTTAGGGATACAAAACTTCAGACTCTCAGCCCTTATTAGTATAATTATATGGGTTACATATTACTTTGTTTCAGTAGCATTTGCATTCTATCTGAGGTCAATTGATACAATTGTATTCGGCTGGGTTATTGGAATTTTTGCCGGTGTTGCAATAGAATTAATCGCAGTTCTAACTTCAATTAGGAAATTTCTAGGACAAGGTAGGGCTCCATCAAACGGACACTTGATGATGTATTCACTTCCTATTCTTCTTTCGGGCATTATTTCAGTAGGAGCTTCATCCGCGGACCGATTTATAGTTTCTGGTTTAATTAGCCTTTCATCTTTGGGCGTATACAACTTTTCATTGTTAATCGCATCTTCAATTGGTTTCCTCGCATCTCCGTTTAATAATATTCTTATGCCTAAGTTTTCTGAATTTTTAGGAAAGGGTGAAAAAGATAAGATTGCACCGGTGGTAAAAGTGTCTACAACTCTTCTGTCATATTTTTATGTTCCCTCTGCCTTGGGAATTGCGGCCCTAGCACCTATCATCTTGAATTTGCTTGGCGGTAACCAATACATTGGCGGTGCTACCCCATTAAGAATTATAATGTTTTCAACCGCCATATTCATTTCGCAAAACATCCTGAGCCAGGCGGTTGCTTCCATTAGAAAGACAAGGATATTCATTTATTCAAGCGGTCTCGCGCTTGCAGCTAACGTGGTTTTTTCCCTCGTTTTGATCCCAAAATTTGGGCTTATTGGAGCTGCCTTGGGCTATTCTTCAGTTTATGGTGTTACATTCTTGATTCTGTATTTTTTTGCTCGCAGAGAAGGTATAATCGGATTTGATTTATACGGGTTAGCTAAACTTTGGATAGTGTCTTTGATCATGTTTTTTACTGTTGATTATGTTTCTGACATAATTGGCCTGAAAATTTCACTTTTGCCAGCATATATTTTGTTGGGGGCAGCAATATATATTTCATTGGGAAAGGCGATAGGCATTTTCAAACGAGAAAGCAATGAACTCATACTTTCTCTTTTCCCTCCCTATTTTAAGAAAACAAGGGGGTTTATTAGCTCACTCCTCTTGAGTCGTGAAAGACAATAATGAATCGTGATGGAGATTTGTCTGGATAGTTAGTTTTTATCTAACAACCTGAACTCCCCTGGATGAACCTTACTGTTTCTTAGAATCTGCGATAATTTATCGAGAATTGGAAGGTCTATTGGGCGAGAAAAATTGGGTTCTGTTACGCCAGGAATTGTTTAAATACTATTCTCTCCCTTTGGGAAGTCCGGAAGTCCAAACAGAATCCTGGACTAAGTACTCTATATTTTTCTAACCAAAGATTTAAAGCTAATTTGAAAACAGGAGGAGGCGAGGCATTTGAACGAAACCTGTCATTTTTTCCTGGTTGAAATGACACCAGGATCAATCAATTCTTCTAGGACGGTCCGGACCGCTTTTACTATAAAATCAGGCAATTTATCTAGGCGGCGCTCAATGCGTTGGAGATCTTGCTCAATGGAATTCAGCATGTTTCCAGAATCTCTGCCTTCCATCAACATTGAATCCACATTTATGCCAATTGGGCTGAGTTTTTTCTTCAGTGTTTCCCTATCATCTCCCCCAGGATGAAATATTGTGTCGGACCCATATTCTGCCTCACAATTTTTTGGAGGAGATATTACTGGCTGCTGGCGTTGCCTAATGTCATAATATGATTTCAGCAGGATCATGGTTTTTATGTTGTCAAGTTGCTCCATTATAGGTGCTTTAAATTCCCGTACAATTCTCATATATTCCTTCCCTGAAATGAGCACAGAACTCATCTGCTTTGAGAAGATCTTAGCCTTCCCGAGTTCAAACGCATAGTCAATTGTCTCCATCTTTGGAACGTTGATGTGGAAGTGGGTTTCATTCGCGCCCCCATCATCGTTTCCATCTGTTGCACGGGAAAGCCTCGAGGGTATCCTTTTGACCGACTGGCCTGTATCTCCTCATGTGTGCGAAATAGTTGTCTATGCCGGAGAAGTAACCTTCACCACCTCCAGAGCTTGAGTAAGTCTTCTCTCCATCCTTGAATGATAATATGGGGAGGTGTGCGTTGAAGAGCATCTCAGAGCGGATTGCGGAAGCAAGATTCACAAGATCCGGGTTCCCTTTTATTACCTTTCTTACTGTGTGGCGGCTTCTGCCGGTTTTTTCTGCGATTATGCTGTCCTTTATGCGGTTCACGTGGATCGATACCATGACCTCAATTTCTTTCTGTTTCAGGGTTTTGGCTCTTGGCATCTTATTCAGGCAATCATATGTAAATTATTTTTAAAGGTTATTATAATGTATTTACAATGTAAATAAAGTATATACCAATGGGCCACTTGAACACATGTATTTTAGAAATATGCAACCTGAATAGACTCAAATTCACGATAGAACCTTTGCAGCTCTTGCAAGTATCTTCATACACACGCTGAGCCATAAACCAAGTATAACATACATGACAAATGCTGAAAATTTTTGTCGTAGACGAGGGGAGAAATGCGTTTTCCTCAATATAATTCTAAGGGCCTTCTTGACCCACCTCGATTCCAGAAGATATACAATTTTTATATTTTTTGACCCGATGAAGGACGAAAGAATTACCAATTGCCCTTAACACTTTCCCGCAAAATGCTTCCTGGTCATCTCCAAAATGAAGGTTATGGGATAATCTAGACTAACTCACTAGGACGAAAGGGTTATGATACATCATGACAATTAATATTAAATGGAGAACCTATACGAATTAAATATCCATACGGAAACAGAGAATCGCGGATTCCAAGATGTATATTATGATATGGTTCTGGTGGTTCCAATTTACAATGAAGAGAAGATTCTTGGGGAAAGGATCTCTTCACTCTACAATTATCTTAAGACTACCAACATCGATTTCTTGATGGTGCTTTCAGTTGACAGGGGAAGTGACAGGTCAGTGGAAATAGCTGAAAGCTTTGCATCGGGGAAAGTTGATATTGCCCTTATTGTCCATGAACTGAAGAGAGGAAGAGGTTTCGCGGTAAGGGAAGCTTGGAATTCCTTCCACGGGGCAGCATATTCATTCATTGATGCTGACCTGGCTACCGGTCTTGAAGTTATTTCGGGGGCATATCGCAGAATATCGTCGGCCAGCTGTCAGCTCATAACAGCCTCACGATACTGCGCGGGAGCGACTGTTGTGCGGCCCAAGCTCAGGAATGCTGTCTCAAGGGTGTATAATCAGCTGCTCAGGCTTATGTTCAAGGAGCGTATCAATGATCATCAGTGCGGATTCAAAATGATCAGTGACGATCTCAAGAATTCACTGCTGGACAAGACTGTCATGAATTCCTGGTTTTGGGATGCGGAACTTATGGTCAAGGCAAACGAACTTGGCGCCAAGATCTCCGAAATACCGGTTAACTGGGTGGAAAGGAAATATTCAAAAACTTCCATCAGTAGGCTTTTCAAGGACCTGATGCTGCATGGCTATGGGATGGCGAGGTTAGCCAAGGACATTAGAGAGATGAGATTGATCTCCTCAGATGATCCATCTGATCTTAAAGAGGGTTCACTTTCATGATCTTAAGAGTTTTCCTTACGGATTTATGAGAAGGCTTAACTGATCCGAACCATCACAGAACTTGAAAACTATAGCAATACTATTATAGAGAGAGACAGATACAACCAGATCATGCGAAAATTCATTCCGCGAGCACCGGGGGTTTCTTTATGAACGGCAAATACAGCGCCGAGGAGAAGTTCCAGATCGTAATGGAGTCTTTCTCCGACAACGTATCGCAGGCTGAGATATGCCGCAGACACGGGGTTTCACCGGTGCACCTGAGGAGATGGAAGGAACAGTTCATCCAGGGCGGAAAGAAAGCACTATCGGAGTCGG
>JAJZXT010000151.1 GCA_021806355.1 Thermoplasmata archaeon | reverse complement strand
CTCAACTATTTACCACCAAGGGAATACTACAGGGGAGAACCTGATGTCAGGATAGCAGTAAGGGAGGCGAAGACGGAGATGGCAAAAAGAATTAGGAAGGAAAACAATATGAAAGATAGAAACGGAGGTGAAGCAGCAGGAGTCTCCGTTAATTAAATCGGGGTTTTGTCTCAAGATGAGAAAAACAGTACAAGCACAGAAAGCGTGAAATCATTTATAGAAAACATGAGGATGTGGAATACATCGGGTTAACTTTTTCATCCCATCTACTAAAGAACGGAGTTTTCTTGCTCGGATAATTGTGAACGCAATGCCTTACATAGAATACTGATTCTTGGGCACATTTATGATTATGATTCCCCATAACTAACAATGCCTCTTCTCTTGATTCCCCTGATCTTATCAAAATCCTTGTCTTCAGAGATTACAACTTCCGCCTTTTCTATTATTGCGGAAGCTGCGTGAATTGAATCTCGGGGATCAAGGGAATATTTTTTCATAATTGCGATGGCACCTGCAAGAACATTAGTGTCCACGTCAACCAGCTTCAGTCCAGACATGTTCAGAAACGCCTCTCCGGTCAGCAACGAATCATTTCGACTGCGATTTTTTTTTACGATCCATGTCAGTTCATCAAAAGTGAGTGCAGAAGTTGATGCCTTTATTTGTCCATTTTGCACCTGCGAAAGAATAGATCTTGCCTCATTTCCTATGAATTCAGTATTCAGCACTGCATAAATGAAAACATTAGAGTCAATATAAATCATGATTTGTTTCGACCCGACAGTTCCTTTTCATAGGAGTGGGATGGGATTTCATTAACCGATTTTCCACTCCTAGCTATACTTTCAAAGATCCCAACCGTATCAATTTTCTGTTTCTCAACAATTAAATGTTCGTCTTCAAACCTGATCACAACCTTGGATCCCGGTAGGATTTTCAGTGCTTTACGTAACGCACTAGGTATAACCACCTGTCCTTTTGGTCCTACGGTCATTTCTTCTTCTAACATGTATAACACTCCTTTATACTAATGTATAACTTAGATATATACACTTGTGTTTTTCTTCTCATGATTCATCACAGAATTCTACTGCTAAATGTAATCAATCACGCTGAATGCTGATTCTCGGAATATATTGAATATTCATGGAAACTGTGTAGGATGATTTTCTATTAACATCTCCAGAGCCACCGTAGACCATGTTCTAATAGAGCTTAGAATGACTTCCCAGACAAAAGTGATAAGAACCAAGAAAACTACAGGCAGTTCACTATGAGCACGAAACGATTCATTCAAATGATTAACTTACGTTCATTCTTAACAAAATCTCGCATTGTACAAGAAATACATATATATTAGTTGAGTATAAAGTATTATACTTATGTCTCAACATAATTTCATAGATAGAGAAGAAGAGATGGAAATTCTGGAGAAATCATACTCCAAAGGCAAGGGGGGTCTTTTCATTGTCTACGGGAGGAGGCGAGTTGGCAAGACGGAACTTATCAGTAGATTCATTGGGAATAGAGGGATATATTTCTTGGCAACGAATGAAGGGGACAGAGAAAATATCCGGGATTTTCAAAGGATAATTTCAGAATTCATAGGGGACTCCAGCATCAATGCTGGACTGTTTCAAGATTGGTATTCCCTTTTTTCTGCCATTGTAAACAACAGTTCATTTAGGAGAAAATGTTCGCTGTTCAAATTCATCATTGCCATTGATGAATTTCCATACCTGATAGAGGCGAATAGATCAATACCGTCCATCTTCCAGAAAATATTTGATTCATTGCTGATCGATCAGAATGTTATGCTGATTTTATCTGGATCTTCGATTAGCATAATGGAGGGAGAAGTACTTTCCTACAAGAGTCCTCTATATGGAAGAAGAATGGGTCAACTACGCCTGAATTCATTGAAGTTCAGATACCTGAAGGAATTCTTCCACTATGATATGACGGACCTTTGCAGAACATATTTTACATTAGGAGGGATTCCCGAATATCTCCTGAAATTTGAACACAATCTCACTTTTCATGAAAATGTTTATCAAAATATTTTATCCAAGGGTGCCCCACTGTACGAAGAGGCAGAATTTCTGCTGCGAACGGAGTTAAGGGCACCAAGGAATTATTCACTAATCCTCAGGTCAATAGCTCACGGAAACCACACTCTCGGAGAGATATGTTCATATACGGGAATGGACAAGAGCATGGTTTCAAAATACATTGATGTCCTGATGTCTTTGGAAATCATTAGGCCAGAGGTACCGTTTGGCGCTTCCGAAAAATTTAAAAGGAGATTATATTGGATTTCGGATCCTTATCTTTCCTTCTGGTTCAGATACGTTCTGCCAAATAAGAGCGTGATTGAAAGTTCCAATAGCAAAGATGTTGTTGCGAAGATTATCGATGATTTTGAGTTGTACGCTAGCGAACAGTTTGAGGAACTTATGAAAGCGCTTGTAGCTGATGGGATAATGGGAAAAACATTCGATATGGTGTCCAGATGGTGGGGAAGAAACAAACTAAAAAGAAAGGGAGAGGACATTGAGGAAATAGATATAGTCGCCTATTCTAGTGCAAGAAAGGAACTCCTGATAGCCGAATGCAAATGGACATCTAAACCCGTATCTGTTACCACTGTTGACACATTGAGAATAAAATCAAAGCAACTTTTGGATCAATATTCGGGAGGTATCATCACATACGCTGTCTTCTCAAAATCGGGTTTCGTAGGAGATGTAAAAAAAATTGGAAAAGATGTTATTCTCATGGATCTCAATGAAATTGAAAAGAAGTTGTTTAACATTTGCGAGCGGGAATTCCCCTTTCGCAAGATGGGGGATGAGAGCGAGCGAAAGGTTTATGGTTAGTATATGAAGGCATGAAACAGATAGGGAGGGGCACTCCCAAATTCACGCCCGTGGAGATTGGAGCTCTACCCGAAAGGGCAACTTCGGTCGTCGAAACGGGAAGCCCTCAGCGTCAGCTGGGAGAGGATGTCACATAGAAACTAACAATAAAATCATTATGAAAAAAACCTCCATAGAATTCTATACCGAGCTAGGAATTCATTGGTTATCTGATAGGAAGAGTGTCGAGCAAACAAAGAAAGAACTTTCATACATTATGCAGTTCTTGAAAAAGAATGGGAAGGTCCTGGACTTAGCATGCGGCTATGGTAGATTTGCAATTCCTCTGGCTTCGGCGGGATTCAGCGTGGAAGGCATAGACATAACACCGATCTTCATCGATGGAGCAAAAGAAGAGGCAAAGAAAATGGGTCTCAACATTGAATTCAAGGTTGGAAACATGACAAACCTTCCCTATAATGATAATTCATTTGATTCTGTTATTTGCATGTGGAATGCCTTTAGCGAAATAATTCAGGAACAGGAACAGATAGACGTGATCCTGGAGATCCATAGAGTACTGAAGGAAGATGGATTGGCCATTATTGAAATGAGAAATCACAGATCAAGCGGAATGGTCGAAGAAAATGTAATTGATGGATATGAGGCGATGCCAAGTTTCAACCATACCAGAGGGAGCATGAACAGGTTAGCGAAACTATCGCGTTTGAAAAATTACAAAGTATTTGTCGATGAATTTGGAGGCAGGAAAAGGCTTCTCATGGAATTCAGGAAATCTTGACTACGAAACCGCATCATCTCAATACCAACGCCATTTGCTGAATTTAGAGCGAAGCTTTGTTGATAATCGCGGAAACAGAGGAACGCTTAACGTTTTTCTTCCCAAGAAAGTGGTCATTCCTTCTCCTTTTCCTGTAAGGTTGCAATGCTTGATAATATCTGAGTTCCATAGATCTAACTGGTTTTTGAAGGTGTTTAACCAGATTTATATATGGATCTAACATCATTATTTTTAATGCTGAAACAAAGGGATGTTATCACTGTCGATGACATAGAAACTACCGAAATGTTTGATATTTTTGAGCTTGCCAGGCAATATGAAAAGGCCTTGAAAAGTGGGAAGAAGATAAATGATTTTGAATCAAAGATCATGGCGACATTCTTTTATGAGCCCAGCACAAGGACGAGACTTTCGTTCGAGAGTGCAATGCACAGGCTTGGAGGTTCAGTTCTTTCTGTTCCAGAACCAAAATCCAGTTCTGCAGCAAAAGGAGAAACACTTGCCGACACGATGAGAATGGCCTCTTCATATTCCGATATCATCGTGATTAGGCACCCTCTTGATGGCTCTGCAAGGCTTGCTTCCAAATTCTCCTCAGTTCCAATCATAAACGGTGGTGATGGTTCCGGGCAGCATCCAACGCAGACTCTTCTGGATCTTTATACCGTATGGAAAGAATTTGGTGATTTTGATAACCTGACTATTACAATCCTTGGTGACCTGAAGTATGGACGAACCACACATTCCCTGGTCAGAATGCTGAGCAGGTTCAAGACAAGGATAAACCTAATATCTCCGGAAACACTGAAGATGCCCGACCACGTAATCTCAAACCTCCCCAGGAACTTCAAGGTTAACGTATCCAGCGATCTGAATACCGTAATATCGGAAACAGATGTCCTGTATGTGACCAGAATACAAAAGGAGAGATTTGTCGACCCAAATGAATATCAGGGTGTTATTGGGGCATATTCAATAAACGAGGAAACCACACATGCAATGAAAAAAGGATCAATAATAATGCATCCTCTCCCAAGAATAGACGAAATAACTCCTGAAGTTGACGAAACTCCTAATGCCAGATATTTCCAGCAGGCAGCAAATGGGGTTCCGGTGAGGATGGCACTTATAAGCAAAATGCTCAAGGTGAACTGAATGGAAGAAAATAACAAGAGCACATTGAAGGTTAATAAGATAAAGGACGGGATTGTGATAGATCACATAGATCATGGAAAGGCATTGAAGGTCCTATCAACACTGGGTATAGATGGTGGTGAAGACTTTACAGTAAGCATCCTGATGAATGTCAGGAGCAAGGCAGTGGATTCATTCAAGGATATTGTCAAGATAGAGAAGAGGGTCTTGAGTAAAGGAGAACTGGACAGGATCTCACTGGTCTCTCCAGGCGCAACGATAAACATAATCAAGAATTATGAGATTGAAAGGAAATTCACGGTTGAGATTCCTGACAGAATAGTTGGAATTGTAAAATGTTCCAACCAGAATTGCATTTCCAACAATAAGGAACCGGTGACGGCGGAATTCACATTGGAATCAAGAAGCCCTTTAAAAATCAGATGCATCTATTGCGATAGAACCTTGACGCAACAGGAACTTTACCATAAAATTTAATTTTTTTTTGAATGAGAATTGTCATTGGCAATCAGAACATGAATTCATGAGACAATTCTTCACCTCTTTGTTTCTCTTACTGCAGAAATTAACGAACCCGCTGTCCTGACGATCTTGTCTTTCTGTCCACTGGCATTTGGTTCCCTGGGTGATAGAAAGGAAAATTGGGAGGTTCTGTGAATCTCGGTTATGTTTGAATCGAACCTTGAAAGCAATCTCAAATCATTCCTTGATTCATAAAATTCAGGGTGGCTTCTCTCCGGCATCGAAAGTATGGAAGAAACGGCAATACCTCCCCTGCTGATCTTTTCTGCAAGCATGTTATGGAGATTCCTTGAATATTTCTGTGAAAAATCGCTGACAAGTACGAACGAATCTGACGAATCTACCTCACTAAGTACACACCCAGTTAGGCGTTTGTATTGATCCTGTGATAACATTGTATCGATGTGGAATGCACAAGATGTACTCTTCATGTCCATACCATTGAATCTTGTCCCCTCCCAATGAACTTCATAAGGTTCTGCATCTCCGGTATTCTCAATATAGCCGACGTTTTTATTTCCGTGAGCTACAATCATGTTCTGCTCATTTCTCAAAGGCCTTATGGAGGCATAGAAAAGCCCCTTGAAATCGTTCTGCAACCTTACCTTATTTTGTAAATCAGATACGGCTTCTCCGATGAAAATAGTGGCACATTTCCATCTTCCGAACCCGCTCGACTCAAGTCCTACTTCTATCAATCTTTTGCTTCTTAAAACACTATCCATTTTAACCTACTCCCTTCTCCGTCCTCTTGAAACCTCAAATGTGCCTTCGTCCTTTCCACTTTTTGTTCCCATGATGCCCTTCAAATCCCTTGTTGAGGCCTTTTTAACTCTTACCAGTTCTTTTACAAGATTTTCATCAAATGCCCTTGCAATTATTGCAGAAATCAATTCATTGGTATTTCTGAAGTAACCTTCCTCTACGATGGAATTCAGTATTTCCTCATAGGCCGGGGCTATATCCATGCATATCTGTGAACCGGAGGTCAGCTTGATTCTGTTATTTGCAATGAATTCAAGTGCGCTATTCCTCAGGAATTCCGATCGGTTTCCATGCTTAGGATTATGGTTGAGAAAACTGTCTATTTCAGATAATTCTTCCTCAGAAATTCTCATGGTAATCTTGGTATCCTTAGATTCTGACTTCATGTTTTCTAAACAATATATCGTGCCATGTATATTAACATTTTGGTATGTATGTACAAAATAAATAACCAATCAAATTTGCAAATAAAATATGTGTATGTAAATAATGTAATAAAATTGGGGTAACGAGAAATTATTTTTCTGCAATTTCAATTAATGACAGGTCAGTGTGTATAGACAACACTCGTTTTTTGGAGGAGAGCACTGCTATAAATAGAATGTAAAAAATATTAAGCAAGTAAACAATTACTGAATATGTCATTTACCTTGGAAATTTCAGGTTTCAGATATGGGGACAAGATTCCTGAGAAATTTACCTGTGATTCCTCAGATATTTCACCGCACATAGTGTGGACGGATGCTCCGTCATCCACTAAAGAATTCGTTCTTATAATGGATGATCCGGATGCCCCTCATGGTGTTTTTACTCACTGGATCATATATAACATTCCATCCACCATAACGGAGTTGAAAGAAGATATCCAAAAGAGTGCAAGGACACCTGAGGGTTTCTTTCAGGGAATCAACGATTTCGGAAAACCAGGATATAATGGACCATGCCCTCCAAGAAGGAAGACACACAGGTATTTCTTTACACTGTACGCGCTTATAAAACACTCTGGCATTGAACCAGGAAGTTCAAGGGAGCAGGTTATTACAATTGCTGAAAAAACTGCAATCAAGAAAGTAACTTTTATGCTGACGTACGAGCATTAGGAGGGGGGACCACCCCCAAAAATCCTCGACTCTATAAAGGATTCTTTACTTTGTAATGCTCTTGGCGAAGAGGCGGTCCTCAGGTTCAATCTCATCATTCATCAAAGAATTGGGGCTCACGACATTATGTCCTCCCCT
>JAJZXT010000006.1 GCA_021806355.1 Thermoplasmata archaeon | reverse complement strand
CTCCCTCTCTGGTTTTAATTTCATTGCTTCAGGTATCCTGACCGTAGGTGAAAACTCTCTATCGTCCATCTTCAGGTAATACGGTCTGGTCATCAGGGGGAACGAATAGTTGAAAGTTGCCCTGTCCTCCACTGGATCAAACGTTCTATCAGAAAGGTAATAAAGATAGGAACCGGATGGATCGAAGGATGGTGAGTAATCATTAGCTGTTCTCTCTGTTACTTCCTTCTTCTCCATCTTATCAAGGATTGCACTTTTAACAATGGAACCGTCTCTCTGCCCGAATCCTCCAGTCATGTACGGGAACGTATACGCAATCCTGCTGGAGTCACTTGACCATGCAACATCCCTTATCTTTCCAGCTTCACTTTCATCAACCAGATCGCATGACATATTCTCCAGGTTTACCATATAAAGTTCAAACAGGATATTTGTCACCGCTATCTTCTTTCCATCCGGTGAGGGAAATATGTTATCTATCAATCCAATGTTTTTCTCCAGCTGAGTGTGCTTCGACAGATCTGAAATTTCAGAAATGCATAGAAATTCTCCATCCTTATCCTGCCTTACGTAAGAGATCCTTTTTTCATCCAGGAACCTGATCAGCCTAACTCTTCCGTGTGATGGGATATGTAACTGTGGAGCCATTTCTTCCGATGTAAAGACACCCTTCCCTCTAAGGACGAATCCATATGTATCATCGTTTCCGTTCAGGGAATATTCCTCAAGATAATTTGCAGGATCCGGAAACTTTGGTCTGGGAACAGTTATCCCGGAACTCATCCTGATCTCCAGCCTCTTCTCCTCTTTTTTTTCAGGGTTCAGTGTGAATAGCTCTCCACCCATTGAATACATAAGTAGTACCCCATTGGATGAAAGATGCCTCGGATAATATGTCTTGAAGTCTGAATGCTTTGTCAATTTTCCTCCGTTTATTCCAATGGAATATATCTGTCCAGTTCCCTCGTGATCGGAAACAAAGAAGACCCTATCTTTAAGGATGCATGGGGATGACACATGCCCATCCAGATCTACTATCTTGCTGAATTTGCCTCCCTGTTTTCCTGACCAGATAACACCTCTGGTTCCACCTTTATAACCCTTCCAGTGTGGCATATCGTATGTATATCTTCCTATTACCAAATCGTCTCCATGGAACATTATGTGAGAACCGGGGCCAAGATTGAGGGGACTCAGGTTGAGCGTGTCTGCATCAAGTTCATAAAAGAAGGTAAGTGCCCCAAAGGATGACATAGCATCTGTTGAGATGATAGGTGTACTCCCTTTCCATCCTGCTATATCTGTGAACATTCTTCTCGGGACACTTTTACCGTTAAGGAAAGTAACTCTTTTGACAATGCCACCGACCCTATCATACATATACAGATCGGCTAGCGATGCATCCTTACCCCGCATTGACCTGAAAATTATCTTATTTCCGTCTGGAGAAAATCTTGCATTATTTATTATGCCTTCATTGGACACTACAACTCTTGAGGTTCCACTATTCAAATCACCTACCCAGATCTTGTCATTGGAAACAAAAAGAAATTCGTTACCCATGATGTCTGGCGCATGTTTGTAAAATACCATTGTTCTGTAGTGTAATTATATTATATAGCCATTTTCAATGGAATCTTTAATTTTTATACCCATTCTAGATTTAAAACATCAAACGAAAAAAGATAGATGAAATCAGTTTAACATATGTGGGCGAGAAGTCCCCTTTCGCAAGAGAGAGGATGAAGGCGAACTAAATCCTAATGATATATTATATAATACAGTAACTATTCCATATAAACTGGATAAAGGGGCACATTCTGTATATTCATTATACTACCGCTTAATACAGGTCGTAAAGTAAAGGAGGAAGGTATTTGCCAATGATGCCATCGTGGATCTTCTCAGGACAAAAACCATGGAAATAGCAGAAACATTCAATGTTGATATTCTGGACATAGAATGCGATAAGGATCACTTCCACATGCTTTTCAAAACCACACCTCTCCTTTACATTCATCAACGCAGTCAAAACAATAACATCAAGGGAGATACAGCGTAACTTCCCAGATGTTAAGATAGAACTGTGGAAGGGGAAGTTCTGGCCCCCTTCATACTTCCTCGTAACATAAGGAAGGAACTGAAACTATCAGATCGCATATACAACTGCAAAGTATGCAGTATCACATTGGACCGTACCCTGAACGCAGCAATAAATATCCATAATGCCGGATTGATCGCCGTAGGGATGGGCACTCCCAAAATCACGTCCGTGGAGATCGGAGCTCTGCCAGGCAATGGGAACTCCGATCAATGAAACGGGAAGCTCCCTGTTAGCTGGAGGGAGGATGTCACAGAAGCATTTTATAGGATCAGAATATTTTAACTGATGATGTTGAAAAGCATGAAAAAAATCATTTCCATCCTTATGGTTCTTGTTTTTATTATTTCATCCATGGCAGTACTATCAGGACAGGAGCAGATTTCAGGACTGATTGTCCATTCATCCGGTTCACAAAAAAAATCAATGGAGAATGATAGTGTCATTTTCTCAAATTTAGTTCCTTATAGAAACTATGTTAGCGCATCCAAAAAATACCATATAGAGAGTCCGAAAGAAGTTAACGCAACAGAGGGTAACAACAGCGAAAATATTCTTGTAAGCTTTGAATTTTCAAATATTTCAGCACTGGAAAACTTACTGTCAAATATATCAGATAAAAACTCATCACAATATCACCAGTATCTTTCACGAACTCAGTTTGACAGGAAATTTGAACCATCAAAGACAATCTATAATGATTTCATAAAGTATCTTCAGGCAAACGGAATAGATCATATAACATCATACAGAGGAAGATCTATACTTACATTCAGCTCCACGACGCAATCGGTGGATAATTTGTTCAGGGTGCAAACAGCAGATTTTGTAAATGGGTCACAGAACTATTATGCAGCTACAGGAATCCCTGAGATACCCTCATTCTTCAACAATCAAATAACATCCATAACGGGACTCTCGAATTATTCACAATATGTGCTGGGCACTAACCTCAACCACAAAATCATGATTCAGCAGAACACCTCAGTGAACACCTTATTGCAGGGAAGTATTATCTCTCCAGCCTGCGTAAGCAATACCCAGTATTTCTATGGGCCTGAATTCCAGTCTGCTTATAATGAGGGAACACTCTTCAGGGAATATGGCTATCCCACTTCATCGGTTGAAGCCACAATTTTATGGGGTGGAGAGTACAATGGAACAAGCATGAGCACACCATATGGAAATCTTGTGCATGATGAAAGAGTAGGATCATTTGTACCATCAAATGTGTATGGTTATTTCAACGAAACAATGCCTGCAGGGGAACCCCACCCCACGGTTATCGGGGTTCCACTCAACGGAGCAGTATCACCCGGGCCTCTTGCACAGTATGACAGCACTGGAGCAAATATCGAAAACACACTGGACATGGAAATGCTTGGAAGTACAGCACCAGGGTCAACCATATACAACGTATACGGAAACAGTTCTTCCTATTACAATCTAGATCTTGCCTTCAACTACATACTGAACCCGGGCAGCCAAAAATCAAAGTTAAACAATGTTTCAGTCATATCTAATTCTTGGGGGGGCTGTAACTCGAACTGTACGGCTTACTATGAAGACGTAATGGAATCACAGGCAAGGGGCATCACCGTTCTGGCATCTTCAGGTGATGCTGGAGATAATGCTAACAGTACAAAGTGGGTTGGAACAGATGTGGAGTTCCCATCAGTAATTGGGTACAACAATTTTGGTGTTGTTGCAGTTGGAGGAACAAGCTTCAAATTGAACCCAGTATCTCTTGAAATACAGTCACAGGAAAACTGGTATGTGCCGAAAGGAGATACACAGTTAGGCGGTCCATACGGCACAAGCTCTGGGATCGATACATGTCTCAAGGAACCTGTCTGGCAAAGGGATTCGTCAGCAAATAATGTAATACAGGGAAAGGGAAGAGGGGTTCCTGATGTTTCAGCCATAGCCAATAACACTCTCTTAACGATTTCAATATCAGGTTATACCTACGACGCAACTAACGCATCCTATGGCGGACGTTTTGAATACGCATGGGGAACAAGTATTGCATCACCGGTCACAGCTGGAATAATTGCAGATATCGATTTTGTGTTAGGCGAGAACAATGACAGCCGGCTCGGCTTCCTGGATCCATTGCTGTATAAGCTTGGAACAGAACAGTTCGAAAAGGAAGTTTCCAACAGCACATCAGGATATATAAATACAGGAATATACAATTCCACGTTACCTGCACTTCCATTCCTTCCTGTAGAAACAGGAAGGAATCACTTATACCAGGCAAGATACGGATACAGTTTACTTGATGGATGGGGTTCAATCAATGCCTATAACCTAACCGTTTATGTCCTGAACAGAAATTTCAGGCACAATCAATCTGATCTTTTGGGAGTTGATAACAATTTCACACTGAAGTCACTCAATGTCAGGTCATACAACTCAACAGGTTCTCTAAACACTTTCTATAACGCGTCCATTCAACAAAATCTATTTCTCTCCAATGAGATGGGACAGCCGCTCTACTGGATCCAGAACGTAATTTATTTGAACAGAACAGTTTCCGGAGGATATGTGGTGAATTACACTGGTTGGGTTAATTACCCATTTTTTGGTATATATCAAACTTCCACGGTATATCACTATACCTTCCCTTCAGGTAGGATAATCACTCTACCGCACAGCTTCAATATTTCAACACAGCTCATAAACAGTGGAAACCCTATGAATAGCTATCTCAAGTTTTTCGTTAACAGGCAAGAGATAAAAATGAACGTTACAGGGGCTGCATTCATAATAGGGGAAAGAAACTATTCATATTATTATCAAAGTAAACTGATTTACAACGGGCCATTTCCCAACAATAAATATCAGGGTGGTCTGGACCCTGAATTCGGTCTTGTTGGAGGGCCTTCAGGATACCTTGGAACATTCAGTAATTCAACATCCGCTAATGTTAAGAGTTATGTTGAAAATGAAGAAGGGCAATGGATAATTCCCCGGATAAGTCCATTCAATGAATCGATTGATCAGACAGGTGAAAGTGCAACAAACCTGATCTATTCGCAGAATGGAACCGGCAGTTACAGTATTGGCATTAAATCAGGAAGCCAGGAACAGGGACTGGTTCTCTACATGGCAACTGGAAAGGTAAAATTCATTGTAAATTTCATTGAGGCAAATCTTACGAAGGGAACAGTATGGAACATTACATTTGACGGGACAGCATATTCATCTGACAGAAATAACATAACTGTATATGCAGCCAACGGAACCTATTCATACCATGCCTTGAACACAACACTCTTTTACAACCAGAATTTCAACAAATTCATATCCATAAGTGGTAGGAATATAACAGTACAGATCGATTACATACGATATTCATACATTCACGGTACGGTTTCCCCTTCTGACGCGACACTATTCTTCAACGGAAAGCTTGTAAAGGTATCAGTAAATGGCCACTTCAATATAACCGCCACCTATGGAAGCTTTGTTCTCAAGGCATCATCCTCAGGTTATAACGCGAAATACCTGAATATTACGGTTCAGAAAGGCAGATCATATGGAGTTAATATTTCGCTGTCAGAAAGCAAGCAGCGGAATCCAAATTATATATACCTTTACTTAACCCTAATCGTACTGGTCATAATAATAGCAGCTGCCGTTGTTATAAATTCAAAAAGGAGGAGATAGTATCAATGAAGGAACACTCTCCTCCCGGTGAAATAAAGAGAGATTTTTTGCTTCTTGCACGATTCAATAACATCCTGATCCCTGATTGATCCACCCGGTTCTACTATGGCGGCAATGCCATTTTCACCTGCAACATCCACGTTATCAGAAAATGGCAGATACGCATCCGAAGCCATTATGGACCCCCGTGCCTTTTCTCCTGCTCTGCTGCATGCTATCTTCGTTGCCTCAACACGGGATGTCTGGCCTGCCCCAACACCAACTGTAACACAGTCTTTGGTCAGAACTACTGCATTGCTTCTGCAGTGGGCGGCTATTTTCCATGCAAATTCTATTTCCTTTGTCGAAAATTCTCTTCCGGTCTTAACAACCTCCTTCATCTGATCGATACTGGTATTCATTCTTGTCTGTTCAAGGATTCCATTGAATAATGTTTTGAAGCTCCTTTCAGGGCCATTGCCGGAGTATTTTATCATTCTTATGTTCTTCTTCTTTCCTATTATCTGCTGGGCATCGCTATCAAAATCCTTTGCAATTATTATCTCCACAAACAGGTCTTTCATTGCCGCAGCCACTCTTTTATCCGCAGTGCCATTAATGCATATAACCGACCCGTAAGCAGATTCCCTATCAGCATCTATGGCTTTCTCCAGGGCATCTCCATGGTTAATTCCCGTAGCCGCTCCACACGGAGTATTATGTTTTATAACAACCGCGAATGGATCTGAGAAATCAAGGGCAGTCTCAATGGCCGAAGACGCATCTACGTAATTGTTATAGGACATCTCCTTTCCGTGGAAGACTTCCATTTTTCCATATTCTGGAATCTCATAGATAAAACCTTTCTGATCGGGGTTTTCACCATATCTAAGCTTCTTTCCATTTTCAAGTTCGATGAGCCTCACTTCTCCCTTGTCATTTAGGGAATTATAAATCATCATGTCATACCTGTAGGTCAGCTTGAAAGCATCTATGGCAAGGGTTTTCCTAGTTTCTTCCCTGATCATTCCATGTTCAGCAATGTCCCTCTCTACAAGTTCATAATCTTTCCTGTTCTTGACAACGGTCACTCTTTTCCAGTTTTTTGCTGCTGCCCGTAATAAAGAAACACCGCCAATATCTATATGTTCTATCTTCTCTTCCTCAGTCCCATTCATATATTTACTGAAGTCATAGAGATTGCACATCACCACATCGAAGGGAAAATAACCCCTTTCTTCAACCTGCCTTCTGTCCTCATCATTATCACGCATTAATATTCCAGAAAAAATAGCCGGGTGCAGTGTCTTGACCCTTCCTCCTAACAAATCATCAAAGCCAGTAAGTTCCGAAAGGGAAATACTCTTCACACCATTTTCCTCCAGGTACTTTCTTGTACCTTCTGATGCGTAAATTTTTTCTACTTTTCCTTTTATAGCCTTTAAAAACTCATCGGAACCGGATTTATCCGTGAGGGATGCAAGCACATTCATGATCTCTAAACACTTCATTTTTAATATGCTTTAAGAATTTCAATGCCAAAATGATGGAGCACACATTTCACACATATGGGTTTATATGTTCCTAAAATCAAACAAATGTATCATGTTATGGACCATAATT
>JAJZXT010000150.1 GCA_021806355.1 Thermoplasmata archaeon | reverse complement strand
TTCCCGGTTTCAGTGTATCTCTTATTGCGCATATCAAGAAAATGATTCCATACGAACCTGCATGATCCAATATGTTTCACGATGAGGGTTTCCTGATCCTCATTGGGATATATCCTGAATCTGTAGGACTTATACATGCTATTTATGTAATTGTATCGTGGTTATTACATGTTGTGTTCGCTCTCATCCCACTCCTAAAGAAGTGGGTTTTCTCGCTCACCGTGATAAATTATCCCTTTTACTTCATCAATTCTTCTGGAAAGGATATCTTTGGAATCTGAAGAAATACAAACATGCCCCATTTTCCTCCTTTTCCTTGTCTCCGTTTTGCCATATATGTATAGCCTTGTTTCCGGAATCTGGAGAATCCTTTCAACCTCGCCTGAATTGAGGATTTTTCCTATTATATTCACTATGCCAGTATTTGCATAGCTAATCGGTTCAGAGATCGAAAACCCAAGGACGGCCCTGACATGAAGCTCAAATTGCGAAATTGAATTCCCCATTAATGTGTGATGGCCTGAGTTATGCACCCTGGGAGCAAATTCGTTTATCAATAATTGGCCATTTACAACAAAGAATTCTAGGCCCAAGACACCGATATAGTCAATAGAATCAAGCAATTTTCTTGCGATTATTCTTGCCTGTTCGAGATTTATTGGACCTTTGTTCGAAAGAAGCATTCCTTTGAAATTCTCATTATAGGATGGCTTAAAAGAGAAAAATTCACCATTTTCAGTTCTGCAACTGATGATGGAGGCTTCATAATCATACCTGACAAATTCTTCAACAACAAATGGCCCCGGCGCTGTTATTTCCGGTACCTTATTTCCCGAATAATAATACTGCCCTTTCCCGTCATATCCACCGGTAGATTCCTTTATGACTCCGCTTTCGAATGATTTTATTGCACCTTTCAATGATTCCCTGTCCTTGCATATGATAAATTTTCCTGTTGGAAGTCCATTTTCTGTAAAAAACTGTTTTTCCAGCGTTCTTTGCCTCTTCAGCGATATTGATTTCATGTTTGGCCTTAATTTATTCTGTGAAGATGCATATTCAAGGGCCCTTGCATCAACATGCTCAAATTCAAAAGTTACGATGTCAGAGTTGTCCACAAAAGCCTTGTAGTCATCCACTAGATAGACAGAATCTGCTACTTTGCAGGCAGGTTCATCCCTATTGACCACCAGCACATTGAAATGTACAGGAAGGCATCTTGATTCAACGATCATCATTAAGCCTAATTGGCCACCGCCAATGATACCCAGTCGTTTCATAATCTTTCTTCCAAAACTGATTTCCTCTGGGCTTCCATGAATGAATTCAGCTTTTTTGCAAGTTTTCCATCTTCCAGAGCCAGGATTCTTATGGCCAAAATGGCTGCATTTTTTGAACCGTTTATTGCCACAGTGGCGACAGGTATGCCAAAAGGCATCTGAACTATTGAAAGAAGAGAGTCCATACCCTTCAGCGACTTCGTCATGATTGGGACACCGATGACCGGAAGCGATGTCATTGAAGCGGTCATTCCAGGAAGGTGAGCGGATCCACCTGCTCCCGCGATTATCACCTTAATTCCACGTTTTTTGGCTCCTGACGCAAATTCAAACATGTATTCTGGCGTTCTGTGTGCAGATATGATCTTCATTTCCGATTCAATTTCAAAATCATCCATTATGGATTTTGCCTCTTTCATAACTTCAAGATCACTCCTGCTTCCCATGATAATACTAACTATAGGCATTTCAAAGTTCACCATCCTTTACACTGATAGCTGCTTTCTTGATTCTGTTCATTATAGATAAATATATGCCATTTCCACAGAATGGCTCAATTATCCCCTGATCTCCGGGTTGCTGGTCAAATTTTATAAGTGATTCGTACAGATTTGATGCAATTTCATAAGGATTTTCCCTGTTTCCAAGTATGATCGCATTAACATTCTTCAAAAGCTGACCGGTTTCGTATGAACAAATTGGAGTAAACTCCTTAGGATTCTTCCGGCATATTCTTAAGAATTCCTGCTGCGTTTCAGGCACATACAGATTCTTCTCTGGAGAATAGTGCCGGTATTTTGTTCCAGGAGATTTTGGGTTTTCCGCCTGATCCTCTGAAAAAATCACATGCTTGAATATCACCTTGCAATACTCTTCTGTGTATATTCCAGGACGCATTATTACACATGTGTCTCCCTGCGGATATATTACAGTTGACTCAATGCCAAATTTTGTCCTCCCTCCGTTGAATATTACGTCGACTTTGCCGTCAAAATTTCTCCTCAGATGTTCTGAATCAGTAATGCTTGGCTTCGTTGAAATGTTGGCACTTGGTGCTGCAATGGGAACACCACTTTTCCGTATCAATTCAAGAGCTAAATTGCAATCAGGCATTCTTATAGCGACCGTATCCAGACCTGCCCTCGCGACATTGCTGATAAGTTCTGTAGATGGGAGTATTATGGTAAGAGGGCCTGGCCATAATTTGGAAAGGGCACCAAAATTCGCTATTGACGATGTGTGTGCATATTTCTCCACCTCTTGAACCGATGATACATGCACGATTAAGGGATTATCTGGCGGTCTGCCCTTCGCCTTGAATATTTTTTGGCACGCTGAATCAGATAGTGCATTTGCACCTATTCCATATACAGTTTCTGTAGGGAATATAACTATGCCATTGTTAATAATAATTCTTGAAGCATACTCAATATCCTCCGCTTTGAAATTAGCGCAATCTGATTCTAGATATTGTGTCAACTTGATGGTTTATCGCTTCGCTGATTAAATATATTTTTTTGATTTCAAATAAGTTTTCTTTAAGCTCATATCGCACTCTCTAAGAATATATTTGAAGGTTTGTGGTCTCTTGTTGCCTGATTAACAATTAAGTTATATGATTCAAACCTTGCAAGGGATTTTGACCTTGTGCTTGCTATTTGTATATCGCAAAATATGAAAAAGAGACTTTCTCCCGAAAGGGATACTGATATACACTATCATGGTCAATAATATTAGCAATCCAAATCATAGAAACGATTAATTATCCTATAGAGATGCACACGAATGGAGAGCGTGGAATTATACAACCTTGAAATTTCCATTGACACCAATTCGAAAACTTTTAAGGGTGTTGAGAAGGTAACTGGCATCGCTAATGGACCTATTGTTCTGGATTCTGCCGGCTTGACGATTTCAAGCCTCAAAGTCAATGGTAAAGACACAAAGTTTGATCTTGATGTGAAGGATCAGAAGTTGAAGGTTAGCGGAAAACATGATGGAAAAATTGAGTTGGATATAGTATTTAGTGGAAATGTATCTGATTCACTGAACGGAATTTATTATTCAGAGACCAAAAATGGCCCCTTCTTTTCTACACAATTCGAAGCAACAGGCGCAAGATATACGTTTCCATGCATAGATAATCCTGCCTATAAAGCTGAATTTGCAATAACGCTGGATATCCCAAGAGACTTTGATGCAATATCAAATATGCCTGAAGAAAGGATAACAGAAAACGGTGGAAGAAAAACCATAAAATTCCTTAAGACCCCAAGAATGTCCACATATCTTGTGTATGTCGGTGCGGGCCATTATGATATTGGCAGGGGAGAGTATGACGGGAAACCTGTATATCTCGTAACAGCAAAGGGAAACATGAAGGACTCTAAAATCCCAATTGATATGGCTAAGGGATCACTGAAATTCTTCGAAGAGTATTTTGGAATAAAATACCAGTTACCAAAACTACATCTTATAGCAGTTCCTGAGTTTGCCTTTGGAGCAATGGAAAACTGGGGAGCAATAACTTTCAGGGAAGTGCTCTTAAACCTAGATAAATCATCAAGCGCCTCTGCCATTAAAAGCGCAGATGAAGTTATTGCCCACGAACTTGCACATCAATGGTTTGGGAACCTTGTAACCATGAGATGGTGGAATGATCTGTGGCTGAATGAAAGCTTTGCCACTTTTATGAGTTTCAAATCGGTTGATGCAAGGCATAAGGAATGGAATGTTTTTGATGATTTTGTAATGTCTCAAACAAGCGGTGCCCTCCACGGTGACAGTTTGAGGAAGACTCATCCAATAGAAGTTAATGTCACAAACCCGAACGAAATAGCTCAGATATTTGATGAGATCAGCTATGGAAAAGGTGGGAGCATCTTAAGAATGATAGAAGCTTATGCAGGAGAATCTGCCTTCAGGGAAGGTGTTAGGAACCATCTTAAGAAGAACAGTTTTTCAAATGCTGTGGGCAACGATCTATGGACAGCCATTGAAAAAGCCTCCGGAAAGGATATTTCAACAATTATGAGTTCCTGGATTAAGACCGAGGGCTATCCAATAGTATCCGCATCTATGGTAGGCAACAAGATACACCTCAAGCAGAAAAAATTCAGGCTTGACGGAAGCACTGACAATACGGTTTGGCCAATACCACTGACAATTATCAGGGAAAATGTGGTTAGGGATACAGTTTTATTTAATAAAAAGGAGATGGAGATTGATGCTAAAGGGTTCATGAGATTGAATGACAACCATACCGGTTTTTACAGGGTCAACTATGAGGGTGAACTTCTGAATGCAGTCCTGAATCATAAGGATACCATGAATTCTTTTGATAAATGGGGAATCTTAAACGATTCGTTTGCAGCGTTGATTTCCGGCGCTTCAGATTATGAGACCTACATGAGCATTATTTCCAGATTCACAAAAGATGAAGAATATGCAGTGATAAATGAGTTGGTAAGTGAGTTATCAGAGCTTAGGATTGTCCTGAAGCATAATGAAAAGATTGTCTCGTTTGGCAAAGATTACCTCTCCTACCACAGGCAGAGGTTGGGCGACAGGAAACATGGAGAAATGGATAATATTTCCATTCTGAGAGGAAGAGTCAATCTAGCGCTCGTGCATTTTGACACAAACTTTGCAAGGGAACTGAGCAGGAAATTCGATGATTACCATAATATTGACCCCAACATGCGGCTCGCAGTCTCAACATCCATGGCTCTTGCTTCAAATGATGCAAATGCGCTCGTTCAATCCATGAAGAACCAGGACAACGATGAGGACAGGGTGAAGTTGATAGCTTCAATGGGATGGCTTAAGGGTGATAACAATTATAACCACATCATGGAATTAGTCAAGACACAGCAGATAAAGAAACAGGATTCCAGGACATTTTTTGTCACAGCTTCAAGAAACCCGGAAAATAGGAGCATGATCGCTAATGACATGGATTCTCTATTGGCCCTCTTCAGGAAATATTACGGGGGAACTGGATATGAATCGAGATTTGTGGAATCGGTAATCCCATATGTTGGACTTTCCAATAAGGCAAAGATCGAAGATTTTGTCAAGAGAAACAAATCTCCTGATATTGATCAAGGGTTAGAGAAGGGTATAGAGGAACTTGATATCTTGCAAAAACTAAATGAAAGAATCAAGTGAGTTTGAAAATCCCTTTTCAATAAAATAATTTTTTATACCCATAATTTTCCTATCTTTTATACCAATAATAATTCAGTAAATTTGTGACCCTATTGAAAAATTTAGAAAGATTGGGACTAGTCTTTTTCCATGTCCTTCTTCAACCTCTTCTCGTATGTCTCGAAAATCCTTGAAAGACATTTGCCGAAGTTCCAATCGTGGTCGCTTATCGTCATGTTTATCTTCCTGGAGGCAAATCTTGTTCTTACAGAATATTTTGTCCTTCCCTGAGAATGATGTTTCATGACATGCACATTCAATGTTCCGTTGCTTAAACCCGCCACTTTGGTGACCCTTTGGGTAAATTTATCTGTAAGGAAATAGATAATATCATACAGATCGGAATCACCTGTTCCAAGTCCTGAGATATTGAGCATTATGCCATCATCTGATCTATCGATTGGAACAATGTTCAGGATGTCATCAATAGTTATGATCCCAATCAATCTCTGATCCTTTGTGCACACCGGGAGGCTGTGCAGTTTAGATTCGATGAGATAGTCCCTGGCATCAAAGATGCTTTGCGTTTCGAGAATAAATACCGGATTCTCCTTTATGGATCCGCAAATAATCCCCTTCTCCATGTCTCCTGAAGAAAGTTGCCCAAACCTCAGCTTTGCAAACTCTCCCCTATAATCAATATCTGATATCTGGCTGAACCTGATTATTCCTGTTATCCTACCCATGTCATCAACAACAGGTATTTCACTGGAATCCTGAGACCTCATTATCTCAAGGGCCTTCTCGGCATCGTCGTCTTCCTTGACAAGATATGGATCCTCGATAATAATATCCATTATTTTCATGTTTTCGATGCCATTGAATTCTTCAAGATTTCGAAGAATATCTGAACGTGATACTATGCCCACAAGATGGTCTTTTTCAACAACAGGTATTGCGTTGTCTCCACTCTGCCTGAGCTTCTTCAGCGCCGCTTCAATTGTGTCATTTGTGGATAATTTTGATGAAGTGACTGCGAGATTCGACACCCTTGCATTGATGCTGATGCTCTTTCTCCTCAGCATTTCTCGATAGCCCAGCATTCCAATATATCTTTTCCCGGAAACAACCGGAACCTGGCTTATCTTGTTGTCCTTGAGCCTTGAGATAACGTTCATTATTGTCATATCATCTTCTATACTTATTGGATTGTCTGTCATGATTTCTCTTACTGTTTTCATTTTTTTCACCAGCAATATTTTATTTTCATTTTCGCTCTTATTTCTTCTACCTTTCCCTTTACGTCTTTTTCATTGAGGGCATCTTTTATCAGCGAAGCGATTTCACCCATTTCGTTGAGTCCCATTCTGGTAATTTCCGCTGTCCCAATCCTTCCTTCCCTATCCACTATTATTCCTCTCTCTTCCAGCTTCTTGCTAATAGTATAGAAATCTCCAAAAACATCATTATTCTCTGGAGATAGATGGATCTGGTGCGAGTAGGAGAACCAGGAATGGTATTTTACATTTATACCTTCACTATCAAGTTCCATGCCAAGATTCCTGGAATTTGCACACACTTTTGCCGCATAATCCTCTCCAAACTGGAGCATCTCCTCTGCCGCAATTCCTAATGCTGCTATCCTGTTCAAGTGATAATTGTCCATAGTTTTCCAGACCGTGTTAAAAGACATTCTTTCAGCCAATTCTGGATCATTTGTCAATGCAATACCGCCCTGCGGTCCAAAGAAAGTTTTATGCGTTGAACCTAGAAGTATGTCAGAATATCTAAGTGCATCTGGTTGAAATTGCTTCCCGGCTATCAACCCCATAACATGCGATCCATCATATATAACCCTTGAACCATTCTGATCGGCTATTTCCCTGATCCTCTTCATGTCATATGGCTTGACAAAGAAAGATTGCCCGAGCATTATTACCGAGGGATTGACATTTTTTGAAATTCGGTCCATCTTTTCATAGATGATTTCCTGTTCATTATCATCATATGGAATCTTGTAT